>NZ_JAGHZN010000068.1:0-20070 GCF_017746735.1 Roseofilum sp. Guam
GTGATAGAGTTCCTCCGTACTTCAATGAGGAACCAGTTGCAGTTGTCTAGGCATGGTTGGATGATAGCGCTCTCTCTCTCTATTCTATTGCCAATTAACCGGATTTGATATTAGCTTTGGCATGAGCGAGATTTCATTCAAAATTCTTCACCCAATCTGAGCATCTGCTGGTAAGGAAGAATCGTCATAATTGATGAGACTGGAGATAGAAAAAAAAGGAAAACAGACCGATTATGTGGCTCGGCAATACTTATCCCTCTTCTGTCACTTTCGGATCTCGCGATCGCTATTAAGCTCACTTAGAGCAATACTCTAGAAGTCAAAATGCAAAAATTCAATTTTACTCTCAAAAGTACGCAGCGATATTTTAAACCGTTTACCGACTAAAATAGGTTCATCATAATTCGTTAAGACTTTGATGGCTTGATCGGCTACCATACCCGAAGCAATCGATAAAGCAGGACAACTATGCCAATTCTTAACGATTCTATTCCCATCTCTATAATTTCTCATGATTTCTGCTTTTTGAAAACTTTGAATATTTTCATCTACACTATAAAAGGCTTGTTTTAATGTGCCTTGCAATTCTGAATAAGATGGACAAGAACCATCCTGCAAATAAATTGGTCCCACAATCACTTCTAAGGGATCGGCTCCAAACTCCATTAAAGGAATCTTTTTATTTAATGCAACTTGATGTAAAGTTTCTGTAATCGGTTCTGAACAATAAATTCCTAAGTTCGTCCATGCTAAAAGAATAAGATCTATTCCTTCTACTAACTTGTCGATTTGTTGACGATCTGCACCGACAAAATATTCATAAACTTCACAATTAACATGAGGATTGATTTCCTTAATCTTTTCTTGGGCAGCTAATACTTTGGGTTTGCCAATAGAATTGCGATCGTAGAGGACTTGACGATTCAAGTTGGATAATTCTACCTCATCACCGTCAACCAATCTTAACGTTCCGATTCCTAACAAGGCCAGTTGCAGCGCAATCCAACTCCCCCATCCTCCAACTCCCAAAATTAAAACGGTACTGTTCTTTAATTGTTCTTGGTAAACAAAACCCGGTAATCCTTGGCGATCGCAGAGAGAAAATTGTAAAATTTGGCGATCGTATCGTTCTAATTCTTCAGTGGAGAGCAGTTGAGATTGTCTTTGAGCATCTTCAAGAAGATTAAATTGACCCAGACTTTGAATAATATGAAAAATCTCATCTCGTGTCACCTGATACTCTAGATTTCGCAATTCTTGAATGATATCATCAACTCTCTTTGAACCATCAAGACGTTCTAGTAAAGGAATAAACCAACTGGGAGGATTTCTAACAATTTTACTCAATCCCGGAATTTGACCAATGCACACATCTCCCTGTTCATTAACAACGACATGATGCGATCGCTTAATTTGTGGGAGTTCCCATTCCACTTATTTTTTCTCCCAATGTAAGCTAACTTAAATCTGACTAGATTGCTGAGTTTACAAGCATTATTATTCGTAACAGCAACCTAGCCGAGGGATGATAGAAAATCGAAGTAAGACTATTGCCCTTTCTTCTTCGGCTTATCCTTATCTTCTGGTTCGTCGTGGGCATCATCTGAAAGAGAACCGATGCGTTCGGTTAAATCTTCAAAAACGATCGCTACATCATTCATAATTTTTCTCCTTAGAGTTGGTTTCCAGCAAACATAGCACTTAATTTTTCTTTTTCTACATTTCCTTAAACTTTCTTGACATTAGGAGAGTATAGCGTTTCTCTCTTCTATGAGGTACAGCTTGAAGCCTTAGAAACTAAGCCATACAAGCTATTACCTATTGCCTATTGCCTAGCGCTTCGCGCTATATTTCAAGAAATATTGCAAGCGCTATAATGGAAAATTTTTCTGCAAGAAAGCTTCAGCACTAGCGCGGTCTGTCAGTTCTCCATCTAATGTCATCTCCAGGAGTTTATCCAAAATCACCTTGAATTGACGACCCGGTTTATAGCCCAACTGCTTTAAGTCATTGCCATTTAAAATCGGCTTCGCTTGTGCCAGTTTCCACAAATATAACCAGATCTTTCGCCGCAAAACTCTAGGACTCTGCACCATGACTAAAATTAAGGTAGAAAAGCGATAAGGCTGGAGAGCGTTAACCATAGTGCTGGGGGATTCACAGGTGGGTAAAAGAGAGAGAATGGTGGTTTTTGCTGCTTCTAAATCCTTTAACCGTTCGATACTTTCGGCAGGCAATTGAAACCCAGAAGCGACCCAATAGCGGTATTCTGGCGCAAGATAGGCAATCATTACTTCAAGCAACAGTTGCCAGGGAGGGCACAGTCCAGGAGGATTAAAGCGACGTAAACATCGGTCAACGAGCTTCAGTTGTTTCCACAGTTCTGGAGTCAGTTCTAAACTGGAGTGAATACATTTAAGTGCGTCTAGATTGCCCAGGAGTTGAATGGCTCTTTTCCAATAAGGTGCCTCTAAAATATACTTCAGTTCATTTTTCAGCCGAGTTTGCAGGGCAGGCGCTCGGTTATTTTCAGCTACAGAAAGATCGTACACCCCACTGGCGATCGCATAACGAATATAGCCCTCCGTTTGTCCTTCTAACCGAAATCCTAACCGCACGGCAAACCGCACCGCTCGATAAATGCGGGTCGGATCTTCAATAAAGCTATTGGCGTGTAATACGCGCATTAACTGCGCCTCCAAGTCTAAAATACCACCGAAAAAGTCTAATACTTCACCAATGCGCGGAGGCGTAAGCCTCAAGGCTAAAGCATTAATTGTAAAATCTCTACGGTATAAATCTTGTCGAATTGAACTGGCTTCTACCTCCGGATTTGCCGCTGGATAGGGATAGAACTCGGTTCTTGCCGTAGCAATATCAACCCAAAGACTGCCTAATTCTGGATGTTTGTGCCAGAGTAGAGCAGCCGTTTGGAATTGCCCGTGAATCTGCAATCGAGCGCCCGAATAGTGTTGCTGTAAGACTTTCGCTAACTCCACTCCAGCTCCCGGTTGGGCAGCGCGATGATAGCCATCGACGACTAAATCCACATCCTGGAGATTGATGACTTTCTCCGTATCTGCCAGTAATAAATCCCGTACTCCGCCCCCAACTAAATATAAATGCCAGCCTCTTTGCTCGGCCGCTAGGGCAGCTTGCCGTAAAAGCTCCTGTAAGGGCCCGGTCAGACTCTCCTGTAGCATTTGCTTCATTGTTTCCGGCAAATAGCAGGACTTGAGCCGATTGAGTTGTATTTTCGCTCCTACTCGCTGTCCCGTTTCCTGAAGATGGAACTGGCGTAAGACATCACTACGAGTGACAATGCCTACCAAATTGCCGTCCTCTAATACGGGTAAGCGACCAATATCATAGGTAACCATCAATGCCTCAATTTCCGGCAGTTGGGTCTCTGGGGTAATGGTTTTCAGATGGGGAGTCATGTAGCCCTTTACGGGAGCGTGGGAAAAGCCGTGATGGAGGGCAATATCGAGGTCGCGACGGGAAATAATCCCCACTAATTCCCCTTGGTGATTAACGACAGATAACCCAGAATGACCATAGCGTAACAGAATTCGTTGGGCTTGGGCGATCGCCGTTTCTGGTAGAATCGTTCGCACTGGTGATGACATCAACTCCCGTGCCGTCGGTGCGGTGGGCACTTGGTTTTGCAGGTGTTGCACCAAATCCTCAAAGGTGGCTTCAATATTGTGCTCTCGCAGCGTCAAAGAGGCGGCTTGTGCATGACCTCCTCCTCCTAGGGGAGCAAACAAGGTATGCAGATTTAGGGGAGGATTGGAGGAAGACCGACATCTTTGTCGAGAGCGACCAATGACGGTTAACCGTTTTTCTTGTCCGGTTTCATACCAAGACCCAAATAATAGGGCATCACTATGGGTTAATCCCATCAGGCGAGTTGCAATACTGGACAATCCGGGCACAAAGTCAGAGGTGGGTAAGAGAACCCAGGATAATTGATACCCCTCGCAGGTGGTCGTATGCAATTGTTCTAGGGCAAGGGTGAGTAAGTCTTGCAATTGCGGAGATAATCCCGGTTCAACATACTCCCCAATCACCGATAAACTTGCACCTTGGGTCATTAACCAAGCGAGGGCTAAAGCATCCCTAGGAGTACTCGAATCATAGGTCAGCGAACCGGTATCAACATGAATTCCCAAAGCCATCACGGTTGCTTCTGCGGGAGTTAATTCCAAAGATTCTAGCTGTTGCAACCGTTCCACAATCAGCGTTGTGGTGGCACCCACCGGTTCGATGACTGAGTGGGTAACCGGAAGGTCAGTCGCGGTATCGAGATGATGGTCATAGAGTTCTACCTGTTCGAGATGGGGTAGAGCAAACCAATCAGCGGCTAGTCCGAGGCGATCGCCCTGTTGGGTATCCACTACAATTAAACTGCGGATTTGCTCGACATTCACCGAGCGGCGCTCAATTAAGGCATACTCATCCCGATAAAAGGCTAAAAACTCCCGCACCGTGGGATGACATCCACCCGTCAGCACCACCTGAGCGCCCGGTTTTAGGCGCGTTAACCCCACTGCTGCCCCTAGTGCATCAAAATCTGCGGTGGTATGGCACAAAATTAAATCCATGGGAATAGGGTGGTGGTAGAGCGATCTCCGATCCTAATCTATCATTTCACAAGTAACCAGATCCTGTATTAAGTACAGGTTAATCCAACGATGCTTGCTTCCACTCTTGCCAAAAAAACTGTGACCAGAGGGTAAATAATAGTAAAGGAATAGCGACAAAAGATTCTATCAGAATAAGGCTATTCATTTTGAGCGACAGATCCCAGATGGGGGCAATGAGATAATGCCCCAATGTTAATTGACTGAGCAGAGAATAACCATAAAGGCCGATATAGGCAAGCGGAAACTTTTTTTGCCGATAGAACCAGAGTCCTCCGATACCCAAAGGAGTCATCAACCACCAAATCGAATCAGTTAGGTAAGGAGAAAACCAATCGGGTTCCGGATAGAGATCGAAGTAAATCAGATTATCTGTGTAGTGAAGAATGGACGCAATAATATTCAATACTAACAAGATAAGAAGGCAAGTACATCTCTTGCTATTTAATAATTTCTGGGTAAGCATTTCAAATATCTCCTGACTCAAAATCGATGAAAGTGTAGAGGTCTAACATCATCTACATAGTTTTCAGCCAATCCCGAAACATCCTGACTAATTCTAAATAATCAATCGTTTCAGCTTGTTGGAGAAATATAGCTAATTCTGGGATGGGAATATTCGAGAAAAATCGACTATTCACAGAGAAAATATATTCTTGATTTTGCAATTGTTGGATCGTTAAAGCGTTGCCATCATAAATCCAAACTTTAGGCACTCCCAAAGAAGCATAAACCTGTAAGCGATCGCGGGAACTGCTGGTGATATCAATTTCAATGACGAGATCAGGGGGTGGATCGCCCGGTCTCAATCTGCGTCTGCCGCGAATGGGAGCAATATTGCGGATATAAAAACATTCATCGGGTTCTGCCCCGCTTAACTCTGGATGCTTGTATGGGGTCGATCTAAGGGGATAAATATTAATTTCTAATTCTTCTGCAAGCGTCTCGACAAAACGCCCCATTACTTTTTTATGAAGTTCGTGTTCTGGTGAAGGTGACAAGATTTCTAAATTTCCGCGATAGTAGGTTAAACGCAAACGGCGATCTTGCAGTTCTTCAAGAAGATGTTCGTCGGTTTTCCAACTGATACCCGAAAGATGGATAATTTCAGGAGAGGTTACCGTGGATAAAGTTGCTGTCATCGCTCTTCCTCAGAACGCTCTGGATCAATTATAGGCGATCGCTTATGCTTAAGGTAATGTTATCCTGACTTGCCCTACTACCTTGATAGCATTAGAAACTTAGCCATGATTGTACCAAAGGTCAGTCATATTTAGGTTAAAAAAATCTGAAAAAATAAGTAAAACACCCTAAACTGTTGTTTCAAAAGCAGCAAAAAGTAGCGTTTTGTGTCATATGGTAGCATTTGGTGCGGTCAGCGATGCAGAATCTTATCCCCCCTTCAGCCCTTTCACAAGAGGGACTACACTAGATCCAGGAATGGGGATCTTGCTATGTCGAACAACAAGCCAACGGTGGAAAACCGCCATTGGACGGAAATTGCTGAATCTGTGTCTATTGTCGCCTCAGTGGTGGGTGCTGGATTTGCTATGCTTCTGGAAAAAGTGGTTTTTGTCGCCACTCCGATGTCTTTGTCTCTGTTTCTGAATCTAATTAACCGTCAACGTTTAGCTGCACAGTATCAGCAGGATCGACAAACGGATCTACCGCAACTGCAAGCTACCCTGTCTGAAGAGATTGAATCTTTACGCGCAGTGCTACTTTCTCTAGGGAGTGAAATCAACCCTCGACAGTGGGAACAAGGGCTAAGTAGAGTTGAAACTAACTTAACGAACCGTTTATCGGTTTTAGAAACCCTAGATTTTAAGATTATGGAAGAAGAGTTAGCCCAACTTCGCAATCAATCTAATTATGTTCTCGAATCCTTAGCCCAGATTCTACAACGGCTCGATCGCCTCCCCACAGAAGAGAGACTTCAAACCCTAGAATCTCAATTAACCGAAGTCTCTGGGGAAGTCAAAACCCTTAAGCAAGACGTAGACGGCGATCTAGCCGAACTGCGCGGTCAATATAGCAGACTTCAAGAGCATCTGGATCAAAGTTTTAGTGAATTTCAGGACAGTCTCAGCACCTGGAAAGAAGCCTTACAAGCACAAATCGATCGCCTGGATCTAAGCCAATTAAATACCGCATCCAGCCAACTCCAAAGCCTGGAAAGCACCTTAGAACGGCTCGGTTCCCAATCAACTGAGTTACTTAACTCCATTGTTCACGTCAACGAACAGTTACAATCTTTACCCGTTCCCCAAACTCCTGGCGACATTCTTCCCCAATTAAGCCAACTGCAAACCCAACTCGATCGAGTTGCAGCCGAAATCGGGCACTTACCGAGCCAAACTCCAGCCCCAGAAGCTGATACCAAAACTGCCCTTTCCCAACTCCAAAGTCAACTCAATCAACAAACGGAGCTACTGCTCCAGGTGCAAAGCTGTTTAGAGCGATCGCCCGAACCCCCGACTATCGACGCAGACCCTCCGGTTTCTGATGTCAAAAGCTTTACCGAACGTGCTGAAAAATGGGTCAGTCGGATTAAACAAGGGTTTGATGACTTTCAATCTCAGATGGACTTTGAACCCGATCTGAGCCGTGACGATGAATGGGGAGAGGATGATGAGTGGGAAACCCCTGCACCGGTTCAACCGGCAACCCCTAAAGCTTCATCTCCAGGAGTTTCTTCCCCAGAGTCCGTTAAAAGTAAAACAGGTTGGCAATGCGTGAAAACCCTCACGCAATCGAGCGCTGTAACTTGTTTAGCCCTCAGTTCCGATGGTAGTCGGTTAGTTAGTGGGGGCTATCAGGAAATGAATGGGGTAGATTTAAGCACGTATGAAATCACCCGGTTATCCTTGGATACCGAGGATTTATCCGTGAGTTCCGTTGCCCTCAGTCGAGATGGGAAAACCTTAGCAGCAGCGACTGGAGAAATTGAAATTTGGAACTTAACGAGCGGGAAACTGCTGCAACAACTCGAATGTGAAGATTGGACAACGGTGGTTGCCATTAGTGCGGATGGTCAAACCTTGGTTAGTGCCGGTTCGGAACCCTTGGAAGAGAAGAGTTCCCTCAGATTTTGGGATTTTGCTCACGGGGAGTTGATCCGCACCAATTATTATGTCGATTATGAGATTGATTCGTTAGGGTTTAGCAGAGACGGGGATGTTTTGGCGATCGCCGGCCGCAACGATCATCGCGGTTTAATCCAAGTTTGGCAAGTGGGAGCCGATACTCCCCAAATGACTCTCGAAGTGACCATGGCTCTCTATAGTGTAGCGCTGACACCAGATGCTCAAATGTTAGCCGGTGGATGTGGCGATCGCACCATTAAACTGTGGAATTGTAGTACGAGGGGGTTAGTGCGAACCTTTTCTGGCCATCAAGGTATTGTGTATGCAGTCGGTCTTAACCCAGAGGGGCAAGTGCTAGTCAGCGGTAGTCATGACCAGACGATTAAACTCTGGGAACTAGAGACCGGTGAAGAAATCGATACCCTAGTGGGACATCAAGGCCCGGTAACCGCTGTTGCCTTCAGTCCAGATGGGAAAACTTTAATCAGTGGTTCCCAAGACATGAGTGTTAAAATCTGGCAACAAACCGGTTAACGGCAACCGAGATGGCATTTGAGGCGTGTCGTCTCTTCTGCCATCGGGCCGTTTTAATCCAAATCATGAATCCCAGTTAAGCATTGGAGCTTACAGGCGCATTCGCTTGAGCGGTTGAACCATTGCGACCATGAGTATGGCCATTGCCATTGCGGGGCATGAGCACTCCATATCCGCCATGGTTGCGCTCATAAATCACATTGATTTCTCCCGTTTGTGCATTTCTGAACATAAAGAAATCATGGCCCACGAGTTGCAACTGTTCAAGAGCTTCTTCCACACTCATCGGAGGCATGGCAAAATACTTGGTTCTGACTACATCTGCGGGCAGTTCCGGAGTACGATTAGCCAGTAGATCGCTAATCCCTTCCGTGTCTTCCAGAATTTCAGGGGGTTCAATCTCTCCCTTGGTTTTGTGTTTGTTGTTGTGACGCTTCTCCTTATACTTACGCAGCCGTCGAGCAATCTTATCTGCCACTAAATCTATGCTGGCGTAGAGGTCTTCACTGCTCTCCTCTGACCGAATGACTGTTCCATTAGCATAAATGGTCACTTCAGCCGTCTGCTTGGGGTTTATCCGGGGATTACGAGCTACTGAAAGATTGACATCAACCTCTGTTGTCAGATTCTCAAAATGACTGACAGCCTTTTCGACTTTTTGATGAACATATTCACGAATTGCATCTGTTATTTCAATGTTTTTTCCCTGGATAACAAGCTTCATATAAGCTTCCTCCCATTAAACGAATTTTCTTAGGCTAGCCTGACTCTTAGTGTGAGGCTAAGAGAGACTTCCTATTGGAGTTATACGTTTACACTAGCATTTTGTATTCTGCTGAACACAACCATTAAAAATCTGTTGCATCCCTTGACAATTCTTGATGTTTTAACCGGATATTTTTCTAAACTTATGTTAAAATTAACCCAATTTTTGAGATGAGTAGTGCGAAGGAAGAGGCGATCAGCACTCTAGCAATAGGCAATAGATTATGGGATTAGAGGCGATCGCAGCTCGCGGCTGTCAGGTTTGGCAACTGGGACTGCTGCCCTATGAAAGGACATGGCAATGGCAGCAAGAACTGGTGGCCGAACGGCGAGAGAATCCTGAGTTAGAAGATGTGTTAGTGTTGCTCGAACATCCTCCCGTCTATACTCTGGGACGAGGAGCCACCCTAGACTTTCTCAAATTCGATCCGGATCGCCCCCCAGCAGAACTCCATCGCGTCGAACGGGGAGGCGAGGTCACCTATCACTGTCCCGGTCAATTGGTGGGCTATCCAATTTTGAATTTAACCTACTATCAACGGGATCTCCATTGGTATCTGCGGCAATTAGAAACGGTTTTAATTGAGACGCTTCGGGTTTATGGCTTAAGAGCCGATCGCATTCCGGGTTTAACTGGGGTTTGGCTCAATGGGTATAAAGTGGGGGCGATCGGCATTAAGGTCAGTCGTTGGATTACCATGCATGGCTTCTCCCTCAACGTCAATCCCGATCTCGAAGGCTTTAAGGCGATCGTTCCTTGTGGAATTGGCGATCGCCCCGTCGGGACTCTAGCGCAATTCGCTCCCCACATTTCCCTCACCGATATCCGCCAAACCCTCCCAGAGATCTTTGCCCAAGTCTTTCAGGTATCCCTGGTGATGAGATAGGCGAATGGGGGGATAGGGGGACACGGAGATCGCTTGTTCCCTATTGCCTATTTCCTATTCCCTATTCCCTATTACCTATTCCCTAAAATGGAATTTCATCTTCTTCCAAGGGTTGAATATTCGCAGGGGGTGGCGCAACCGGAGCTGGAGTGGGTTGGGGACGAGGAGATGCTGAAGCAGGAGTAGACATAGGAATGACGTTATCCTGGACGCTGGCAGTTGCCCCCACAGTTGCTAAAGGCTGAGTTGCTACGGGTTCCCCATGGACATTATGGATACGGGAAACGATCAACTCTGCCCGTTTTTCCTTAAATCCTTCTGGGCGATCGAACGTATTCATTCTCAGGCTACCCTGAAGAATCACCCGATCCCCTTGATGATACCCTTGGGCAATTTCCGTCGCTAAGTTTCCCCATCCCACCACCTTTAACGTATGGGGGGGATCTTCTGCCTTCGTTGCCGCGAACTGGACTAACATCTCTGTTACCGCTGTCTCATCTGGCGTATAGCGCAGTTGAGGATCTTGGACAATCTGGGCCATTAAAATGCAACTATTCATTTAACTTGAAGAAAAATTCATCATCAGCACAATTTTAGCGAATATTCCCTAAACTCGGCGATCTGCTGAAACCCCAACGGCTCAGATTAGTCGTTCAAGAATCGACTGGTGACCCGACCAACAAGACATTGCGGTTCGACCCATCCAAAACTCCAACTATCTGTACTACACGATCGATTATCACCTTGTACAAAACAAGCTCCACTTTGATCGATAGAAATGACCCGTTTGATAAGACGCAAATCGGGTTGCTGAGGAGACCAAATCACAACAACATCGTTTACGGAGGGTCGCTCATATCGATACGCCTGTCTATCAACCAAAACTTCATCTCCCGGTTGCAACACAGGCAACATGGAAATGCCTTCAACACGAAAACGCTGCCTCTGCCTCAATAACCAAAGTAATATATCCACAAGGTTACTGTCTCGGATTTGAGGCATAGCGCTTCGTGTGGCAGAAAGGTAATTAGTAATGGATAAACTGTTTTTCCTTTAACAATACCTTCGCTATTTTCTTGTAGGTTGGGTTTCACTTCATTAAATCCAACCTACCAATCCAGACATTTTTAGTTTTGGCGAAGGTATTGCCTTAAACGTCGTCATTTCTACTGTAATCCCATTCCCCTAATCTACTTCGCTGAGATTGGGGAATAAGGTACGGGATGTTTAGCTGGCTTTATACCAAGGAACATCAGTCCGATTTTTGGTAGCCCAGAAAATTTCTTGGATCTCTTTGATGGCATCCATTAACTCATTGGAGTGTTGTAGGCTAACTTCCACTTTGCAAGCAGAACACAACTTAGCAATGTTCCAAAATTTGGTGTGTAAATCAGGAAACTGCTCTAAATGAACGGGTTTAAAGTAATCTGTCCATAAAACTAACAGTTCTGTCTTTGCTAAGTGCGCTTGCTCTTCTTTGATTTGAATATAGCGAGAGAGCGTATTGTTATACGCTGCCATTGCTTTGGCATCGTCAGGGGCTGGAGGTTGCAAATCCAGAATTTTCTTGGTCATGGATAAAACTGCTTCAGCCGCAATTCTAGCTGATGCAGGATCATACACACCACAAGGTCCATCACAATGAGCATGAACAGCAGGAGCTGGAAACCAAGTTTTTACTTGGGTAGCAATCGTTTTGAAGAAGTGCATGAACACAATTCCCTTCAATCTATAGACCCCTAAATTTTACCATTGTATGGATCATTAATTGAAACTTTGTTGGAATGAGTGAAGGTGAACAGATGTAAAGATTTATGTCTGTATGTGTTAGGATGAGTCATGGAAATGGCTATTCACCTCTCTCGTTTTTATCGATAGGTTAAAGAATGACGAAGTAAGGCGATCATTGGTGATTTGGATAACCAAAAACGCTAGAGAGGAATGGGGATTAAATCGATAGCCATAAGCTGACAATCAATAGGGCTAAGAGGATAATCCAAATAGAGTTTTTTTGAAACCACGATCGCCATCGCCAACTCCCTCCTCTATACTGTCCCCTCGATTCAGGAACAAGGGGTTGTTCTTGATTATGGTATAAAGTGCAATCCTTAGCAGTTGGCCGTTGAGGAAAATCACAGGTATCATCAGCATGATAGATGCAAGTGTCGCAAAGATAGCCTTCTCCTTGGGAACGGTGGAGGGGAATACCCGGATGACCATGGGCTTTAAGGATAAACTGACAGTGGGGACAACTGACTGCATCAGAAGCGATCGCCTGTTTACATCGAGGACATTTAACCATAATTCCTATTACCTATATACCCATTACCAGCGCATAGCACTATAACCATTCAGATTGAGTCATCAAACAGGCGATCGCCTCTGACATTTCAACTTGTTCAAATTGAGTATAAAACCGACTTACACTTAAAAAGGGATCGGGGGTCGCTAAAATCATCATTCGATCGCACCAGTGTCCTAACTGCTGCTCTAAACCTACGGGAGCAACAGGGGTTACCACCCAAATTTGAGCAGGACAGCGGGCACGGGTCGCTAAAATTGCTACAGCCATGGTCATCCCCGTGGCCATACCATCATCCACTAAAATGGCGATCGCCCCTTGAGGATTAACCGTAGGACAGTGGGGAGATAAAGTGGCTAACTGTTCTTGGGCCCTTTGCTGGGCAACGGCTTGCCGACTTTGCCACGTTCTGCTTTGACTTTCTTCTTCAGATAAGGTGGACCATACCACTTGACCGCAGGCTGTGACCGCACCTACAGCTAATTCTTGGTTGTTAGCACTGGTGATTTTTTTAGCTACAATTACAGCTAAGGGACAGTAGAGAGCCTGAGCAATGGGTTTAGCTACGGGTAATCCTCCTCTGGGAAGAGCATAAACAATTACTCTTCCTGAGTGATTCAAGTTAGCTTGCCACTGCTCAATTTCCGGTTTAATCGCGATCGCCAACTGTTCACCCGCATCTTGGCGATCGCGGAACGGGAGGATGATGTTGCTCATAGCATAGAAGTTGCCAAAGTGCAATTAGCCACAATCATAAACAATCCAACTCGTTTGGCAAGTCCTGACTTAAAAGTCCAAACTCAGAGGAGCGCGGGGGAAGGGAATCACATCCCGAATATTGCCCATTCCCGTCATAAACTGCACCAACCGTTCAAAGCCTAATCCAAAACCGGCATGGGGAACCGTACCAAAGCGCCGCAAATCTAAATACCACCATAACTCTTCTGGATTAATGCCATGCGATCGCATCCGATTTTCCAGGATATCTAAGCGCTCTTCCCGTTGCGAACCGCCAATAATCTCGCCAATATTGGGCGCAAGGACATCCATCGCCCGAACCGTTTTACCATCATCGCCGACGCGCATATAAAAAGCCTTAATTTCAATGGGATAATCGGTGACAATTACTGGCTTTTTAAATAATTTCTCGGCAAGATAGCGCTCATGTTCCGATTGCAGGTCTAACCCCCACTCTACGGGAAACTCAAACTTATCCGGCGCTTTTTCCAAAAGGGCGATCGCTTCCGTATACGTGACCCGCTCAAACTGATTGTTAATAATATTATCTGCTGTCGCCAACACCGTGTTATCAATCCGTTGGTTAAAAAACTCCATATCCTCCGGGCACTTCTCCAAGACTGACTTAAACACGAACTGCAAAAACTGTTCGGCTAAATCCATATTGCCCTCTAGATCGCAAAAGGCCATTTCCGGTTCAATCATCCAAAACTCAGCCAAATGGCGCGAGGTATTCGAGTTCTCCGCCCGAAACGTGGGGCCAAAGGTATACACATTCCCAAAGGCCATAGCCATCACTTCAGCTTCCAATTGTCCACTGACCGTAAGATAGGCCGGTTTGCCAAAAAAGTCTTGGGAATAATCCACCGTTTGCTCTTTCGTGTGGGGCACATTTTTCAGATCCAAGCTCGTCACTGCCAACAATTCACCCGCACCTTCACAATCATTCCCCGTGATAATGGGCGTGTGCATCCACAAAAAGCCCCGTTGTTGAAAAAACTCATGAACGGCTGCTGCACAGGCATTACGGACGCGGAAAACCGCCCCTAACGTATTAGTTCGCGATCGCCAATGGGCGATCGTTCTTAAGAACTCAAAGGAGTGGCGCTTCTTCTGTAAGGGATAATTCTCATCTGCTTCCCCATACACCACTACCGTTTCCGCTTTCAGCTCTACCCGTTGTCCCTTCGCGGGAGAAGCCACTAAAACCCCTTCCACTTCCACCGATGCGCCGGTACTCAAAGACTTCAGCACCCGATCGTAATCAGCCATCTCCTGATCCAGAACCACTTGCAAATTCGCCAAACAGGAACCATCATTGACTTCCATAAACGAAAATGCCTTCAGTTCTCGTTTCGTCCGTACCCATCCTTGGATCGTTAGGCGATCGTCTGGGTTTCCTTGACGCAGAATTTCCGCAATGCGCTTTGTGGTCATAAACTGGTTTACCTTAATCTCTTCAATATCTTACCTATCACCTATCAGTATGGGGGATAGGGAGATGAGGAGGCGATCGCTAAAGAGCTGGGTAAGGAGATTTGGAGTAAGGCTAACTCTATTTCATCTGGAGAATATCGGAAAAAGGGATAACACCTGTCGGGATATAAAGGTTTGACGACAGTCAACCTGGGTATGTCTGGATAGAAGTCTAGTTCTTCTATAGCGTAAAAAATGGTTTTCCCATTACCCATTACCGCGCGAAGCGCTGTATTTTTACTGAGGCTTCCTGAGAGAGTCGTCAATTTTTTCTCGATACACCCTGGGAAATCGGAAGTGCAATCTGAAACTCTGCTCCCCCTCCGACTTCAGACATACAAGATAAGCTTCCTCTATGTCGTTCCACCACAATTTGATAACTAATGGACAAGCCTAAACCGGTTCCTTGACCCACGGGTTTAGTCGTAAAAAAGGGATTAAACAATTGTTCTCTGATGGAAGCAGATATCCCTGGACCATTATCAGCGATTGTAATCATCACCCGATCTGGACTGCATAAGGAAGTGCTAATAGTTAAAGTTGGCAACTTTCCCTCGTCAGACTCAGAGGAGATCGTTCGGCAATTTTCTAGAGCATCAATGCCATTGGCTAAAATATTCATAAAAACCTGATTTAATTGCCCTGGATAAC
This sequence comes from Roseofilum sp. Guam, assembly GCF_017746735.1. Taxonomy (NCBI): domain Bacteria; kingdom Bacillati; phylum Cyanobacteriota; class Cyanophyceae; order Desertifilales; family Desertifilaceae; genus Roseofilum; species Roseofilum sp. Guam. The sequence continues at coordinate 15,086 of NZ_JAGHZN010000068.1, forward strand.
ATTCGATTTTAGGCAGCTCTCCATATTTCTTAATTACCTTTACTTCTTTTTGTTCTAATTTTCCTTTTAGATTGTTTTGCAAAATCAACAAACTATTCTCAATTCCTTCATGCACATCAACCTCCTTAATTCCATCTTCATCCAGACGGGAAAAGTTTCGGAGTGAATCAACAATTTCTCGAATTCGTTCCGAGCCTGATTTCATGGAGGATAAAATCTTCCGAAAATCAGGAAATATAAATTCTAATTCTATCTCTTCTATCAGTTGTGTGATTTCAGTTGAGGGATCTGGATAATGTTTTTGGTATAATTCAATTAAACTTAATAGATCTTGTGCATAAGTTTCTGCCGGTAAAATATTGCCATGGATAAAATTAATCGGATTATTGATTTCATGGGCAATTCCCGCTACCAATTGACCTAAGCCGGACATTTTTTCAGCTTGAATCAGTTGGCTTTGAGTGGCTCGTAGGTTTTTCAGTGCGACTTCTGCGGATTCTTTTGCTTGTTTGAGTTCTTCTTCTGCGGCTTTGCGATCGCTAATATCCGTTCCTGTACTAATCACATATTGAATATAGCCTCGATCGTCAAGTAATACGGTATCCGACCAAGCGATTTGCCGTAAGCGTTTATCTTTGGTTATCCAAGAACTCTCATATTGAATCGGAAATTGTAAATTTGACCGTTGAGCATCAAAACACTGGTTCTGAAATTGACTAAAGTTCGATTGAGCCAGTTGTTTATCATCATCGGCTACGAATATCTCCCAAAAGAAACGATTCTTAACTTCTTTAAAAGAATACAGTGTGGTTTGTTCGCAAGCACGGTTAAATCGCACAATTCTGCCTCGATCATCTAAAACAATAACCAAAGATCCAGCGGTATCTAGAATAGTGGAAACAAAAGTTTTCTCTGCCTCCAAGACTTTAAATAACTTTCCTACTTGAGCTGTCATTTGATTAAATGCGGTAGCTAAAAGCCCTAATTCATCCGATTCTACAATTTCGACTTTGGTATCAAAATTTCCTTTGCGAATTTCCAGGGCTGCTTCTGTCAAATTCTTGAGTGGAGAGAGAATGCGATGGGCACGATAAAATCCAATCGCCATAGAAACAAGTGTAATAATGAACAAAGATATACTGGTAATCCATAACATTCTGGCGATCGGTGCATAAGCTTCATTTACTGGTAACTCAACGACTAACTTCCATTGCATACTAGGAATAGCAGTAGTCGCACCTAAGACTTTTTGATCGTACAATCCTGAATAAATATTGAGTTGAGTCTTCTGCTGAGGAAAAAGGTACTTTAACAAATCCGGATTGGAAATATGTTGAAACTCAAAATTTTCTTTCATCATTCCTGTTTTAGCAACAATGATATTACGCTCGTCTAAAATATAGGCATAGCCCGTTTTTCCTACCGTAGTATTAGCAACTATCAATCCAAGAAAACTTAAATCAATTTCAGCTATCAGAACACCATCAATTCGATCTTCTTCATTGCGAATGGGAACAGATAAAATAGTTTGAGGTAGACCATTTTTTTGATTAATATGGACAGAAGTGAGATACCGATCGTTTTTCTTAAAGGAGTACTTGAAAATCGGAGAGTTACTCATATCTTGTCCCAGGTATATTTCTTTTTCTGGATTGATAAAGGCTAAATTAATTACTTTACCGTAACGATCGATAATGGCGACAGATTTATAGGCATGGTTATGACGAATCAATCCTTCTAGTAAATTTTGTTGGGCTTTAATATCTAAATTTGTCAACCCTCTAGTTATTGATAAATATCCCAATTTTCTCTGGATATTATCTAGGTAGTTATTGATTTGATTGGCTGCTGATTCTGAACGTTTTTGTTGTAACTCTTGATTCTTTTTTAGCTCAGATTTAAAACTCAGGTATCCGAGGATACTGCCTGTAGTCAACACACTAACAACACCGACCAGAATCAGGCTGTATCGGAGTTGGGTGGACAGGGAGAAAAATTTAGGAAAAATCTTCTGATTATAATTCAAAAAAATGTGTTTCATAAAAATCTAAAAAATATTATTTTTAACAGTCAAAATAGTGGATAGTCTGGTCAGCATTAAAATACGGAGAATATAGGTCAAAATAAATAATTTACGACGTATATTGAAGACCATCTTCTAAGTCGAGATGTATCAGAGATCGCCTTCTACTCAGGCTCAATCGCAACTCAAACATCAGTACCATCTAGCTATTTTAGCTCACTAGTGTGAAAAAAAGGTGAAGATTATTAAATCATTATTAAGATCTTGTGGTCAGAAAAAAGCTATCATAGATGAAAATAGTCTACTAATCTCTATCGTCTCTCTCTTGCTTTCATCAAAAAAGATAGATTATTTTACTTCAAACAATTATGATCCTGGGAATGGGGAAGTATGAACATACTTATTAATAAGAGTCTAGCTAGCGGGAAATATGGGTGGGTTTATTCTCTAGTGGCGAGTACCTTGATATATTTCAGTGGTGGATTCGCTTCGCCAGCTTTCGCTCAATCGATTATTCCGGCACAAGATGGGGTAGGGACTATTGTTTCTCCAGGGAATAATGAACAGTTTAATATTCAAGGCGGAACGCAAGCTGGGCAAAACCTCTTCCATAGTTTCCAACAATTTGGATTAACCCAGGGACAAATTGCTAACTTTATAGCTCAACCGGATATCCAAAATATTTTGGGTCGTGTGGTTGGTGGAGATCCTTCCGTGATTAATGGATTAATTCAACTGAGTAATAGTACGGCTAACCTCTATTTGATCAATCCTGCGGGTATTCTATTTGGCCCAAATTCTAGTTTAAATGTGCCCGCAGACTTTTATGCGACTACAGCAACTTCAATAGGATTAGGAATAGATCAATGGTTTAATATAGTGGGTTCTAATGATTGGAGTACCTTAACAGGAACACCTGCGGAATTTAAATTTGAGGGGGCAAATCCTGGAAGCATTGTTAATCTGGGTGATTTACAAGTTAATGAACAGCAAACGCTAGGTTTAATTGGTGGTAATACGCTTAATTTTGGAACCCTATCCGCACCAAGGGGACGTATTACGATCGCTGCGGTTCCGGGACACAATTCGGTGCGGATCTCCCAAGACGGCCATCTATTAAGTTTAGATCTGCCTGTGAACTCGCAAAATAGCAACTCTCAAGCAATTACCCCGTTAACACTTCCTGAACTGTTGACCAGCAGTAAACTGGATCATGCCAAAAGTTTAACTGTCAATTCCCAGGGACAGGTGGTGTTAAGCGGATCGGGGATCGCGCTTCCAGATAGATCGGGAGTAGCGATCGCCTCCGGAACCCTCGATACTTCTAGTATAACCGGCGGAAATATAAATATTTTAGGCGATCGCGTTGGCATCATCGATGCTCAGATTAATGCTTCCGGAAACCAAGGCGGTGGAATCATCAACATTGGCGGTTCATTCCAAGGAAACGGCCCCCTTCCCAACAGCGAATTTACCCTAGTGAATGAAAACAGCATCATCAATGCCGATGCGCTCCTCAATGGAGATGGGGGAAATATTGTCATCTGGAGCGACGACACCACCCAATTTTCAGGTCAAATTAGTGCCAGAGGAGGAGAAAATTCTGGGAATGGCGGATTTGTCGAAGTTTCCGGTCAATCATTTTTAAGTTACCAAGGAGAAGTAGACACGACTGCACCTCAAGGAAAAATAGGAACGCTACTGCTTGATCCGACCAATATTACCGTGGTTCCTGAAGGAGGAGACACCAGTAACCTAGAAGATGTAAATCAATTTAGTGATACTGACCTGAATCCTAGCGAAAGTATTACCCGAATCAACGTAAGTGCTATTAATAGTGCAGAAACCAACGTCACCTTGCAAGCGAGTGAAAATATCACCTTCAGTGCAGCAGTTAATATGACCTTTGAATCTATTGGACTCTCTGCTGAAGCTGGAACCTCTATAGATGTTGCGGAAAGCATCACCACCAATAATGGCAATCTTACCCTTGATGCTCCCACCATTAACATTAATGCTCCACTGAGTACAGGGGGAGGCTTAGTTTCCCTCAAAAATAGCACTGCATCAACCAACTCTTCTATTACCGTTAATCAGAACATTAGTACCAGCGGAGGAGATATTTTACTCGGTGGTGCAACGGCAGCAGATACTCCAAACATCGATGTGAATACAGTGCTGAATACAGAAGGGGGTCAGTTTCGTGCGATCGCCAATCAGATTACCACTGAAGATATCACCACCAGTGGCGGTGCAGTCAATATAACTGCTGATCGCACAATCTCCCTGGGTAGTATTAATACTTCTAGCACTACCAGTAATGGAGGAAATGTTACTTTAAACAGTTCCCAAAATATAGAAGTAACCTCAATCAATACCGAAGGGTTAACCACCGGAGGAAATGTTAACCTCACGGCTGATGGTTTTGTCCGCGTTACCGGAACATTCAGCGCAAGCAATAGTGAAACTGCCAGTATTTCCACCGTTGGAGACACCGTTGGTGGAAGTATCGCCATTACCCATGGTGGAAATGGCACAACTCCTTTTATTGTTGGCGATGCCACCACCAATGGTACAGCAGGCGCGATTACCAGAGGCACGGGGATAGAATCAACGATCCGTATTACTAATGAATATCTAGAACCTCATACCCAGGATACAGAGAATATTCAAATCATCACGACTACAACCAACCCAACAACAGACCCAACAACCAGTCCCCCAGAAGTCCCTCCCAGCGATCCTACTGCTCCCCCCACTGCAGAGCAACCTCCAACAGGAGAACAACCTCCAACAGGAGAGCAACCTCCAACAGGAGAACAACCTCCGACAGGAGAACAACCTCCGACAGGAGAACAACCTCCGACAGGAGAACAACCTCCGACAGGAGAACAACCTCCAACAGGAGAACAACCTCCAACAGGAGAACAACCTCCAACAGGAGAACAACCTCCAACAGGAG
>NZ_JAGHZN010000069.1:0-48848 GCF_017746735.1 Roseofilum sp. Guam
CATTGACTTGGTACTCCAATTGATCGTCACTTAAATTGAACAATTTTTGTAGGATAACTCACTTGAACATTAAGATAACATCTAGGGGTTTACGACCGGCATTACTTGAAAGTTCACGGTCATGAATTTGTTTGAGGATTGGACGAAACTCCTCCCAAGGTACTAATTCATTCAGTTGAGAGAGTAGCGTTTTTTTATTCTTTAGCTTTTTCTGACGGTTCTCTAGGTCCCAAAAACTTATTTGACCCATATTTTTTTCTTTCTTAATTATCTCATAGATTCACGGTATAGTCAATTAATAGAAGTGCCCTATAGATTTCCCACTCTAAGGTGAGCTAGCAACTTTCAGCCGATGATACCAGAGTTAGACTCAAACATCATTAGATGAGCTTAACCTGGAATCGGTAGCAGAATGGCATTAGGGGAATAGACTTGCTATGATAAGGTCATTTGAATTAATAAGGAAACTGTTCTACACAATATGAAAAATCTAGTCTTAGTCCGTAAAAGTCTCACTCTCAGTGTCTCTATTCTCCTCGGTTTACTGGTAAGTGTGATGCCATTGCGTCAAGTGCGGGGCCAAACTCGTATTGCTGAATTACAGGATTATTGTTATCAAAGCGAAAGCACTTATTTTTTAGCAGAAACTAGGAATTTTTGGGTGAGTATTTGTGGCGGTGACGCACCTTACACTTATGTTGGCGTAGATAAAGAAACGGGGGATGATATTCGACTGGACTTGAGCGATTATGATTCTAGCGGTGAGTATTTTGAAGCGGTCAATGGTGACTATACTTATTACGTGATTTTAAACACTGCCAGGGGATCGTTTTTAGTCGTTGAACAAGATGGGAAGGAAATTTTGAGAGAACCTCTTCAGGATTGGGAGTAGGACTGAAATATATCTATCGCCATTCATCCTAGCAGACAAGTGAATATAATCCCCTTGCGTTTTTATCTGTAAACAGTCGATTCACTACCTGTTATCAGTAGTATCCAAACTATGCTAAATTTTGAAAAATCCATCTTAATTGATGCACCAGTCGAAAGGGTCTGGGAATTCCATGAGCGGGCTGATATTTTAAGTGTGTTAACTCCTCCTGGGCAACCGGTGAAAGTGTTGCGCAGAGAGGGAGGTTTAGGAGCGGGAGCTATTACAGAGTTTGAAATTCAATTGGGATTAATCCCGATTAAATGGTTAGCCCATCATACGGATTGTGTGCCCTATGAATATTTTGTCGATCGCCAAATCGAAGGCCCTTGTCAGAGTTGGGTGCATCGCCATGAGTTCACCCGCGAAGGGAATCAAACCCGGTTAACGGATACGATTCGCTTAGAATTATTTGGGGGAGAGATCGCAGAATTTCTGTTCGGTGGCTTTGTGATTGACCGACTGGAGGATATGTTTACCTATCGTCACCAAGTGACTCAACGGTATTGCCGGGATAATTACTAATTACTAATTAACAATTTAATGATGATTTAGGGTAGGTTAATTCTAAAATTGATTACAATGGGAGCGGAATCGTTGAGAACAGAGCAAGGCCTACATGATTATCCCTCCTGGTTTTGAACAAAACTCCGTGGTAACTAGCTTAGGCCGCATGGTCTACTACCACCCCAGCGAGTCCTTCTGGGATTCTCAGGTCAAATTACAGCCCAAATTAGTATTTTTACATGGGTTTGGAGGAGGGTCATCGGCCTATGAGTGGTCTCAGGTTTATCCCGCATTTGCTGCCGAGTATTATACCCTCGCTCCCGATTTAATTGGCTGGGGTTGTTCCGATCATCCAGAGCGCAACTATCAAATTGAGGATTATCTGACCACCATTCGGGAATTTTTAGAACTCACCTGTGAGGAACCCTGCACGGTGATTGCCTCTTCGTTAACCGCAGCGTTAGTGATTCGGGTGGCAATTGACTATCCCCAGTTATTTCAGTCTTTAATTTTAACCACTCCGGCTGGATTATCAGATTTTGGTCAAGATTATAGCGCCAGTTTATTTGCCCAGTTGATTAAATTTCCTGTTTTGGATAAATTCGTTTATAGCACGGCGATCGCCACGGAAGCTGGAATTGCCTCTTTTCTGCAAAATCGCCAATTTGCCCAAAGCGAGCGCATCTACTCAGAAATTATCGAAGCCTATCTAGAATCCGCTACACAACCCAATGCTGAATATGCTGCACTCTCCTTTGTTCGGGGCGATTTATGTTTTGATTTAGCAAAATACATGCCCCGTTTAACAACTCCAACCGCTATTTTGTGGGGTAAAAAATCCCAATTTACTGGCCCAGAAATTGGTCAACGCCTAGCGGGTTTAAATCCAGAATATGTGAAACGGTTTATAACTCTAGAAAATGTGGGACTTACCCCCCAGTTAGAAATGCCGGGATTAACCATTGGTCTAATTCGTCAACTCTGGAAACAATTGCGGACTTAAGATTAAGTACTTTGCGCAGTAATGGGGAATAGGCAATAGGCAATAGGATAAATCCAGTTTTATGCTTTCCTTGAATATTCCATAAATGGTGTTCTCTAATTCTCCTTACTCAGCGCTGGAGTTGGTAAGTCTGGAAAAGCGCTACTTTAAAAACAAGAATGATTTACTTATTACTTATTACTTTACAGCGCTTTGCGCTGTATCTCCCCTTACTCATTCTAGGATTAACCACAGGAACAGTCCTTTCTGGGTGTCAAACCTCACAAACGGCTGAACCGTTAATCACGCAAGCAGTTGTTCCCTCTGGACGCACTCTAGAATTTACGCTCACGGAAAAAAGCCGGGTCTCTTTAGGTATTTTTAATGATCAAGGGGTTTTGGTCAGGGAAGTGTTAAGGGGTGAACCCTATGAAATGGGGACTCATCAGGTGAGGTGGGATGGTTTAGATGGGGAAGGGAATCCTGCTCCTGCGGGTGAGTATACTTGGAAACGGGTAAGTCATCCGGGATTTACCTCCCGCTATATTACCCATATCGGGGTCAATCCGCCTTCAGAGCCGTATCATTTATGGCCAGGAGATCATACCGGGGTGGGAACGGTGGCGGTAGATGATTCTGGGGTTTATTTTGGTGCAAGGGTGACGGAAGTTCCGCCTATGGTGGTGAAGCATTCCCCTGATGGTCAAGAGCAAATCTGGACTAAAGAACAGTATTATCAGGGCGGCCGTCTCAAACGGTTAGCAGCCGCAGGGGGTAAGGTATATTTGCTCAAGGATGAGGGAGCAGGAGACACGGAAACCCATTGGATTAGGAAAGTAACAACAGACACTGGAAAACCGGCGGGAGACTGGCAAATTACGGAGGGCGGAATTCAGGTTAGCGATATCGATCTTGAGGGTAATAATTTAGTTGTCGTTTTGCCAGAATTAGGGGAAATCCGTTGGCTTGATGTTGAGAATCCGACGAGAGTGTTGGCGACGGTGAAGGGGTTAGAAGGGGTAAATGCAGTTACGGCAGTAAGCGGCGATCGCCAGGGTTCTGTCCTGGTTCATACCCAAGGTCAGGTCATCTTTGTCGATCCAGTGCAAAGTATCCAGGAGACTAAAATCACCGGGTTACAGGGTGTGGTTGCCCTAGATCTCGACCATACCACTGGGGATTTGTATCTGAATGAAACTAGCCAAGGGTCTCAGATTTGGCGCTATGACCGCGAGTTGCGCAAGGTACAGGAGTATGGCGGAGCGCGGCGACCTTTTGGGGTTTATCAACAGGAATTGTTCGGGGATCTGGCGGATGTGACAGCGGATCAAAAGGGTGGATTTTATACGACAGAGCCGGGAGCTTATCCTCGGCAAACCTCCCATATTCGCAGTGCGGATGGCTCGGTTTTAAATACTTGGTTTGGGGGATTAAGTTATTATTTAGTGCCGACAGTTGACCCTAAAGATCCCAGCATTATTTGGTTAACCGGTCATGCTCCAGAGGTAGTCAAATTACGGTTGAATGTAGACCAAGGAACCTGGGAGGTGTTAGAGGTCTATTCCTTTGCCGAACCGGGGGATAAATTATTTGTCGAAAATCGGGCGATCGGCTCCCGTTGGCAACCGGTTTATTGGCAAGATGAACTTTATTTATTCGCCACCAAAAGACCGGCTATTTTAAGAGTTGATCGCCAGCAAGGGAAATTATGGCCCGTTTCCTTAACCACAACGGTAGTTCACGACCCCAATAGTGACCTGTGGAGGGGATCTGGAGAAGATGGTTTTCCTGCGCCTTGGGTGGAAGCGGTGAGGGGACAAGGGTTTCAGGACTATCGTCAAGCACCGAGAAGCTTTTCTTGGGGCGATCGCAATCAAAATGGCATCATGGAACCCGACGAATTCCTATTCTATCCCCAAGATTTTCGCTGGAATTTTGCCGGTGAAGGCGTTTGGGATGACCAATTTAACTATTATTTACCCACCCAAAACTTTGGCAGCTCCGATCCCACCTTCGCTTGGTATACAGTACCGGTAGCCGAATGGCTTGGAAATGATCCCCAAATCCCCTTTTATAATCTGCAAAACATCGAACCGGGCCCCCCCATTCCTGAATCAGTCAACAATGCCTATTGGGGCCGAGAATTAGAGCGAGATGCCAATGGAAATATCTATCTTGTTAGTCAATCCCATCTCACGGTTCATGAAAGCTTAGGGGGACGCTGGCCCAGTAGCCAAAACCGCGTCAATCGTCTGATTAAATGGAATGACAATCAAGAACTCTTAGGTCTGATTTCCCGTAAAGTCTTCGATCATCGGGAAAAAAATAGCGGCAAACTTTATTATCCCATGCATGTGCGCTCTGGCCCTGATAATACGGTAATTGTCGTCGATCAAGACTATACTCCAGCCGCCGTTTATACTGAAGATGGATTATATATTGGCCCTCTCTTAGACCAACGAACCTTAGATGATTATCCTGATTCCGTTTATCAAGCTTCTAATCATCAGGATTTTCAAGGATTTGCCTTAATGGAATTGGCTGATAGTCGTCGTTTTTGGATTGGCCCCCAACCGGGAGGTCTACCCGTTTATGAAACTCTGGGATGGGATAAAATTAAACAATCAACGGGTAAGTTGAAGTTAGATGAACCCGTGAAAATGCTGGAATTATCTGGAACTGGATTAACGGGAACGCTCTATCAAGATATCCAGGAAAACTCAGCTATTGGCGAGTTTAACTTTCCCAAAATTGACATCGAACCCTACTATAGCAATTCCCCAATTTCTGGGGTTGCCCCCGATAATTTTAAGATGGTGTGGGAAGGTGAGGTGCAAGCCAGATTTAGCGAAGATCATCAATTTTATCTGTACTTGAAAAAACCTCAAGATTCTGGTAAAATATGGATTGATAATCAATTAGTATTTGATTCCTCTGATTTGCAGAATCCTGTTCCTAAAATTGCTTTGCAAAGAGGAGAAAAATACCCAATAAAAGTTGAATGGATTAATCAAGGGGGAAATCCAACCATTCGAGCGATCTGGACAAGTACCACTCTCGATCCGGAAGTGATTCCCCAAGAAATTTTATATCCTTAGATAGTTAAAATCCCTAGTCCTTCCACCCCCTATTTCCTAGCGCGAAGCGCTGTAAATCCATGCTAACGACTCACCCCCGATTTGAAACCTTTGAAGACTACCTCAGCTACGATGAAAACTCCGATAAACTCTATGAACTCTTCAACGGAGAACTGATAGAAATGCCTCCAGAATCTGGTTTTGACTTTGAAATCGCCACATTTCTACTGATTAAATTTTCATCATTAGTTGGATATCGTAGAGTCCGAGGACATGGACTAGAACTAGAAGTCAGAGGAGAACCCAAAAACCGCTATCCCGATTTAACGATTATTAGAGAAGAACATATTCAACAACTCTCCCAACGCAATACTCTCCGTCTTTCGATGTCTCCCCCTCTATTAGTGGTTGAAGTGGTCAGTCCTGGTGACATCCAAAGAGAAAGAGACTACAGTGCCAAAAGAAGTCAATATCAAGATTGTGGCATTCCTGAATACTGGATTGTTGACCCCCAAACTCAAACGATCTTAATTTTAGAACTGACTAACAAAACCTATAGAGAGCTAGGTACATTTAAAAATAATGACGTACTCCCTTCTCCGAACTTTCCAGAACTCAACTTAACCGTTAACTCAATCCTAAATCCAGTACCGTAGTGGAGCGATCGATTAATGACTTCTGAATCCAATAAAGGAACTCCTTTTGTTCCTTTTACTGCACGAGTAATGGCTGCTATTCGAGCGGCAGAAAGCGATCGCCCAGATCGCCTCTTTGATGATCCCTATGCCCAACAATTTGTCACCCCAGAGGCGATCGCATTCAAAGACGAACAACTGCAACTGAGCGATCGTCAATATGTCGCCGTCCGCGCTCGGTTTCTCGACGATCTGATCGCCTCTTATGTCCCTCCCCTAACTCAAATTGTGATCCTCGGTGCAGGAATGGATGCGCGTGCCTTTCGTCTTCCTTTACCAGATAAGACAACCCTCTATGAACTCGATCAAGCTGAAGTCATTGAGGCCAAACAGAGCTATTTTCAGCATATCGAACCTCAGATTAACCGTCAGGCGATCGCCGCTGACCTCACCCAACCCTGGAAAGCCCTATTATTAGAGCAAGGATATCAACCCGAAAACCCCACGGTTTGGATTATGGAAGGATTGCTGATGTATCTGACAGAAACAGAAGTTCATCAACTCCTCCAGACCTTATCTGACTTAAGCGCTCCTGAAAGTATCTTGGGTTGCGATATGCTCGGAAAAGCTGGAATTGACTATGCACCCTATCGAGGATACTTTAAATCTGGCTTTGATAACCCCATGGCACTATTTTCATCCTATGGTTGGCAAGCGAGTATAACCGAATCGTCCAATTGTAGCGTGTCCCTAGGTCGCCCTCCCTTTGAACCAACTCCTGGTGTTCCCGTTGAAGGTAGAGCCAGGTTTTTTAGTGCTACTAAACTCCCTTAAACTTATGGAAGATCGTCAGCGACTTGAAGAAATGGTAGATCGTGCCATCGATAATAATACCCCCTATGCCTGGTTTGAAACCCTGTATGAATCTGCTAACCAGGAGGAAGGCAAAATTCCCTGGGCTAAATTACAACCCCATCCCCTGCTGGCAAGTTGGTTACAAAAATATCCCAGAGAAGAAACTGGAAAAACGGCTCTTGTGGTGGGTTGTGGTTTAGGCGACGATGCCGAAGCCTTAGCTGCTCAGGGATTTACGGTAACCGCGTTTGATGTTTCAGAAACAGCGATCGCCTGGTGCAAGCAGCGATTTCCCCAATCCAAGGTAACCTATCAAGTGGCCGATCTCTTCGCACCCCCTGAAAATTGGCATCAGGGTTTTGATCGGGTGATTGAGACGTATACGATTCAAGCCTTACCTTTAGCCCTGAGAGAGCAAACCATGGAGGCGATCGCCAATTTAGTCGCTCCAGACGGTACACTTTTGATCATCACCCAAATTCGAGCCACAGAAGCCGAACCGGATGGCCCCCCTTGGCCCCTTTCTCTGTCAGAATTAGTACACTTTCAGAACATCGGGCTGCAGGAAATTCAGCGAGAATCGTTAGGTGAGGAAAATAGTGCTCTTGTAGCGATCGAATATCGTGCCTGACTATGATTTCAACCCTATTCCTATGAGAATCGTTTCCCTAAAAATTACAAATTATATTGGGGAGCCAGTTCACCAATAACCTTGGTGAGAAATGGGGGATATTAGATGAACCTATCCCTACTTATATAGCAGTAGAGACATTGTGGGGGAGGGCGGGTTTACTTGCAATAGTGGTCAGTCTACAAGATTTGGGTATAACCCGCCCCTACAGATCTCTGTAGCGTAAATAAATAGATTTGATATAACTGTTCTAACCAATTCTTTCTCTGCTATACGGCACTTTGTGCTGTTATGGAGTACACTGTTGAATCCCCGAAGCCATGTACCACAATCCTATTCCCTAGCGCAAAGCGCTATATTACTCCTTACCCATGACTCAACCCTACCTGATTGTTAACAACAAAACCCTCTTTCTCAAAGATACTTCTCCCCATTCCACCCTGTTGGAATATCTGCGCCAAAGTGGATTTGTGGGAACGAAAGAAGGGTGTGGTGATGGGGACTGTGGTGCTTGCACCGTCGCCATTATTGCCCAAAATCAGGAGGGAAAACCCTACTATCAAGCTATCAATAGTTGCATCGTTCCCCTGGGTGCAGTTATTGGGCGAGAAATTATTACGGTAGAAGGTATTGCTGGGGATACTCTGCATCCCGTGCAACAAGCTATGGTAGAGACGGGGGGTTCTCAATGTGGCTATTGCACTCCAGGATTTATCATGAGCATGTTTTGTGCTTATTACCAGGGAACGGTGAATGATATTTGCATTGAGGGAAATCTTTGTCGCTGTACCGGCTATCTGCCCATCCGTCGCGCTGCTCAACAAGTGAGTGGAGCAAGGGATATTCAAGACCCATTTACCGAAAAACTAGAACAAGCCTCTACCATAATGACAGAGTGCGAGTATGGGGGAGAGGGCGATCGCTTCCATCGTCCCATCAACCTCAACCAACTCTTCCATCTCCTCCAGCAACATCCCAACGCCACCCTCATCGCTGGAGCAACCGACATCGGACTCCACCTCAGTCACCATACTCAACACTTTCCTCTGCTCATTTCCCTCGAAGCCATTCCCGAACTGCAAACCCTCCACATCGCCCCCGAAAGCGTCGAAATAGGTGCAGCCCTTCCCCTTTCCCACATTCAAACCCATCTTCCAGGCATCTTTCCCAGTCTCGACACCATGCTCACCTGGTTCGCCGCCCGCCAAACCCGCAATCGCGCTACCCTTGGTGGTAACTTAGGCACAGCTTCACCTATTGGCGATCTTTCCCCCGTCCTCCTCTCTCTCGACGCAACCCTGAGCCTCGCCAGTCTACAAGGTGAAAGAACTCTCCCCTTATGCAACTTTTTTCAAAACTATCGCCAAACTGCCCTACAAGCGGCAGAAATTATCCGCTCCATCTCCATTCCCAGAACCCTAACACCTAAAGCCATTCGCCGTCTCAGTCAATCCTATAAAGTCGGCAAACGAGGAACCGATGACATTAGCATTGTTGCGGCTGCATTCACCATCGACTTAGACGAAAACTACCATATTATTCACGCCAGACTCGCCTATGGAGGAGTTGCTCCCATCCCCATCCGCGCTACCCAAGTCGAGGACATGCTCATCGGCAAACTGTGGCACTTAGAGACTATCCGAGACATCAAACCGATTTTACAACAAACGTTTAGCCCCCTAACCGACCTCCGTGCCAGCGCCGAATATCGTCAACTCCTAGTTGCCAACCTCTTCGAGAAATTTTTCCATGAGATCGAGTGTGATTAAACTGTTATGATTACCAATTATTGTAGGGTGGGCAGGGAAAAAGCGATAGAAATTGAGTTTTTCCTGTCCACCTTACCCGCTTAATTATTGTAATGCAACTGAGAACATTTTTTCAGGAGTATCAGATTGTATAAATTCCGAATCTTCCTGACGAAAGTTATCCAAGCAACCTGCATTCTTAAATAATCGCGTTAGTCGTTTGACTCGACGCTGATCGCATGAGAAGCAGAATCTAGAGAAGTTATTCACAATTGCCTTTTTTCTGATTGCACTAAGAAGAAGAGTCATCACAGTAAGTGAATCAGCACCTTGGTTTGAACAAGCTGCAAGTTGCCAAATAAACAACCTCTCATAGTCGGCAGAGCAAAGCGCTAGCACATATCCAAGGGTGTCAAATGTAGATTTCCTGATAGCGACACGACAAAAATCTGCTTGAGTCTCAGTAAGCATCCAAATTAAGTAATCAGAAGGGATCGTAAATCCACGAGTATTTTGGGATATTACTTGGATTACTTTCCTATCTCTAATGTCTAATTTTCGATGTGCGAAGTCTTGATACAGTAAGGCTGAATATTCAGATTCTTCCTCAAATAAATTGATTTCAGTGTGTCCTTGAACTGGGTTAATACAAAAATTCTTCATTATCAATCTATTTCTTTTGATAAACTGCAAAATATCCAGCGCTAGGAGAAACTTGCAACTCAAATCCTGCATCCCTTAGTAGCTTATGGGAAAGTTCCGGATTGAAACAAGTCACTAGAATCTCTTCAGTGGTCAATATTTTATCTTCTTTCTTGAAAAAATAAGTTTTTTAAAGCTATGATACTCTGGAGTTTCTTCCTGGGTTTTAATGACTTGTGAATAGACAATTTCTCCCGGCAGTTGTTGTTCAAAATTTTGGTGTGGTTTTTGCAAATGTAATAATAGCAATCCTCCAGTTCGCAAATGGCGAGCAACATTATCTAATCTTTGACGGTTTGCTTCAATACCTGGAACATGGCCTCCAAATTCCCAGCGATCGCCTAAATCGAGAATTCCCCACACTCCTCCATTGGAAATTGCGGCATCAAATGTTTCATCTAAATCCATAGTTACCACATCTGCTTCAACCAATTTAGCGCGATCGCCCAATCGTTTTTTCCCAATCTCCAGCATTGAAGCAGTAAAATCAACCCCCGTAAACTGACAAGTGGGATCAACCTTAAGATATTCTTCTACCAGCAGTCCTGTTCCTACACCCAACTCGATAATATCGCGACCCTTACCTACAATTGAGTAAGCTTCTTCTGCCAGACTTTTGAAGTTATAATACCCAAAAGTGATCCACAGATCGTAATATTCAGTAATCTTTGTATAGCGTTTCTCTCTTCTATGAGGTACAGCTTGAAGCCTTAGAATCTAAGCCATACAAGCTATTGCAAAGCAAGACTATTGCCTATTACCTAGCGCGAAGCGCTATATACTGGTTATCCATTTTTTCATCAATATCATACTGTCATCAGTCCCGGTCAGACTAGCATAATTTCTTTATTAATGTCCAATTAAAAATTATCAATCATGAAATTCAACAAACACAAAACCCATGAAAGCGCACCCCATCACGTTACTGGAACCGCCACGTACACTGATGACCTGCGCCCCCCCATAGATCTTCTACATTTATATCCAGTTCTCTCCTCTCATGCTAGGGCAAAAATTAATCAGATTGACTATTCCCGTGCCCAACAAGTCCCTGGAGTTGTCACTGTAATCACCCCTGAAGATATTACCGGTATCAACAATACTGGCATGGTTAGTTTAGATGAAATCCTCCTACCTACTGATGAAATTTATTACCACAGTCAACCCATCATTTGGATAGTCGCAGAAACGGAGGCTGCCGCACGAGAAGGAGCAAAAGAAGTTACTATTGACTATACTCCCCTAGAACCAATTTTAACGATACAACAGGCTATTGAAGCCAATAGTTTCCAAGGAGAACCCCAAGTTATTCAACGCGGCAATGCTCATTTAGCCTTAGACAAAGCCGAATATACCCTAGAAGGAGAACTGGAAATTGGCGGACAAGATCACTTTTATTTGGAAACCCATGTCAGTTGGGTAACCCCCGATACTGAAGGTAATTATCAAGTTTATTCCTCTACTCAACATCCCACAGAAACCCAAATTATGGTGGCACGAGTTTTAGGGATTTCCCGCTCTCAAGTGGTGGTCACTTGTTTACGCATGGGAGGTGCATTTGGAGGTAAAGAAAGTCAATCTAATCCTATCGCTGCCATTGCTGCACTTGCTGCTCAGAAAACAGGTCAATCGGTACGTGTTCGCCTCAAACGGAACCATGATATGATCGTGACTGGCAAACGTCATGGTTTCTTAGGCAAATATCGCGTAGGCTTTGATTTAGAGGGAAAAATTTCCGCCCTAGATGTTGATTTATATTCCCATGGGGGATGGAGTTTAGATTTATCGCTTCCAATTATGGGACGCGCTCTTTTTCATATCGATAATTGCTATTATATTCCCAATTTAGCAGTGCGAGGAAATGTTGCTAAAACCCATACCGTTTCTAATACGGCTTTTCGGGGATTTGGCGGACCGCAAGCTATGGTGATTATTGAAGAGGTTATCGATCGCATCAGTCGTTTTCTCAAATCCACTCCTCTAGAAATCCGTGAAAAAAATTTCTACCATGGAACGGGAGAAACCAATACGACTCACTATGGACAAGAATTATTTGACAATCGCCTACACCAGATTTGGAGTCAATTAAAACAAGAAGCCCAGCTTGAGCAAAGAATGGCTCAAGTGAGGGAGTTTAACCAAAGTCATGCGTATGAAAAATGGGGATTAGCCATTACGCCAGTTAAGTTCGGAATTTCCTTTACTAAAAGTGAATATAATCAAGCGGGTGCATTGATTTTAATTTATCTCGATGGCAGTATTCAACTCAACCATGGCGGGACGGAAATGGGCCAAGGATTACACAGTAAAATGTTGCAAGTGGCAGCCAAGTCTCTGGGCGTAAACCTTGACCGTTTTCGAGTCATGCCGACTAGCACGGATAAAGTGCCCAATACTTCGGCAACGGCTGCTTCTAGTGGTTCTGACTTAAATGGACAAGCGATTAAAAATGCCTGCGAAACGCTCAAGGAAAGATTAGCCCCTGTAGCAGCTAAGTTGCTCAATCTTTATGCTCCTGAAGATTTAGTTTTTGGCCAAGATTGGATTTATTCTGCCACGAATCCTAACCTGAAAGTGAGCTTTGATGAAGTGATTGGTCAAGCGTATTTAGAGCGGATTAGTTTATCGGCAACTGGCTATTATCGTACGCCCAATATTTCTTGGAATCCGCAAACTGGCAAAGGTCGCCCTTTCCATTATTATGCCTATGGCGCAGCCGTTAGTGAAGTGCAAGTGGATCGCTTTACGGGTACGTTTAAGCTACGAAAAGTGGATATTGTTCATGATGTGGGAAATTCACTCCATCTATTGGTCGATCGCGGACAAATTGAAGGGGGGTTTGTCCAGGGAATGGGATGGTTGACAATAGAAGAGTTGGTATGGGATAATGAAGGTAGACTCTGTACTCACTCTCCAAGTACCTATAAAATTCCCACGATCGCCGATATTCCAGAAAATTTCCACATCAGCTTACTGGAAAAAGCCGAACAACCCGGCGTAATTTACGGCTCAAAAGCAGTGGGAGAGCCACCGTTTATGTTAGCTATTTCAGTGCGCGAAGCCATCCGGGAAGCAATAGCCGCTTTTGGGGATACCCAGCAGGTTAAGTTAGCCTCTCCAGCTACCCCAGAAGCGATTTTAAGAGCGATCGAAAGTCTAGACTGCTTACAGAAGTGAGGACATAGAAAATAGGGAGTGAGCCATAGAAAAAGCCAGTTTTGCCATTTCCTTATTGTCCTATCCCCGTACAAAGCGAAGAAAACCCTCGATTACTCTTCAATTTTCACCGAAATAATCTTATCGCCTTTACGAATGGCATTCACTACATCCATATTTTCGGTTTGACCAAAAGTGGTATGGACACCATCTAAATGGGGTTGGGGGGAATGGCAAATAAAAAACTGACTGCCTCCTGTATTCGGTCCTGCATGGGCCATGGATAAGGTTCCAGCTAAATGCTTATTGTCATTAATTTCGCACTTAATTTTGTAGCCTGGGCCGCCCGTTCCAGTTCCCAAGGGACAGCCTCCTTGAACCATAAAGTTATCAATCACCCGATGGAAGGTCAGTCCATCATAAAATCCCTTCTTGGATAATTCAACAAAATTTTTGACTGTATTGGGGGCATCTTGGTCGAATAATTCCAAGTTGATTGTCCCTTTTTCTGTTTCCATAATGGCGCGGGTCATGGCTTCTCCTTAAGGGGGATTTGACAACTCTTTTACCGTACCATAAGTTAGGGGGTTATACTCAAATAAGAAACCCTATTGAATAGTCAATAGGGTTCTTAAAGTATTGTTTGGAATTTGGTGGCGGGGAGCGGATTTGAACCACTGACCTTCGGGTTATGAGCCCGACGAGCTACCAGACTGCTCTACCCCGCGTCACTTTATCTAGTATAGATCAGCGATTTAAATTATGCAACCTTTTTTCCAAATTTTTCTAAATTAGGGACAATTCGCCGCTCACCTCTAGTCGTTTATAGTCTCCAAGGGTCGTGAACTGCTCTCCGAGGGTATCGGCAGCCATGGGGCTGATCCAGCCTAATTCTTTAAGGACGTGAATGGCAGCGGCATATTTGGCCCGTTTACTGCCGTCGATAACTTTAATGGCTAAACCGACCCTTTCGCCAATGCGACTAATACATTGGATGCCTTCGGCTCCAGACTTACTGACCAGTTCCCCTTGAGTGACTCGCATTAATTCGGTGTCAAACTTCTCTTCCCCTGCAACAAATTCAGGATAGTGGGTCATGGCTCGTACGACTCGCTCTAAGTCTAGATGATCGCCAGAGGCTAACTGAGCATATAAGGTGGCCATTTGTCCCAGTTGCATGTAGTAGGTGGGTGCGCCACAGTCATCATGGACACCGATGAGTTCATCGGGAGGAAGTCTGAGCAGTTCGGCGACTCTGGATAAAATGAGTTGTTGAATGGGATGATTGCGGCGTAAATAGTTTTCTTTCATCCAATGGCGTTGCTGACAAACGGCTAACATACCGGCATGTTTGCCCGAACAATTGTGTTGAAGGGCGCTTTGAGCGCCAGGGGGAATGGGACATTGGAGGGCTGTGGGTTCAATTTCGCAACGCCAGAGAATGTTAAAGACTTGCCTGGCTTGAGCTGTTGTACCTTGATGGGAACTGCAAATGATGGCTAAATCGCGATCGCTCAGATCGTAGCGTTCTAGGGTTCCACTGCTGGTTACGGCTGAGGCTTGAAAGGGTTTGAGGGCAGACCGAATGAAGGTGGCAGTTTCTGGATCTCCAGCAGCAGAAAGGACTCGCCCTTTGTCGTCGCAAACAACAGCTTGGGTGCAGTGGGTGGATTCAGTAATGCCTTCCCGGAGAAGACTGACTTGTAAGGTGGCGGTACGTTTTCCCCTGGTCATGAGTTTATGAATAAGATGAATAGAACATCACGAATGATTAGAAATAAATCCAACTAATGGCTTCTGTTCCCAGTAGTGTCCCTAGTCCTGCAAATGTCCAATGAAGGCGTTTGAGGATGGGTTTGACTTGGTAGGTAACAATCAGTTGGTCTTTGGTTAGGATCTCTGGGGATTTTTCCCAGATTTGACCATCATACCAGCCGGATTCTTCGTAGGAGACGGTGGGGCTGTTGAGGCGATCGCCAATATATTTCCACCCTAAGTATAAGCGCACCAGGAGTAATATCAGAATTAGACTTGCTCCAGCACTAGCACAGAGGGTAAAGTGAAAGGGGTCTTTGCTGACTGGGAAACTTGCCGCAGCGACTGGCCCGGTAATGACCCAGCTTAATCCCCAAATCCAGATCGCCTTCAACCAATACTGGTGAGGGTCTAGGGTTCCCCAACGAAAAAATCCTGATTCTTTTAGTGCTCGAAATTCGTTGAGAGGTTGTTGCTCATCCGGGACAGGACAGGCCCAGGTATTGTTTTCTGTCATAGGGCTTTGTGTTCTCTATGAGTCCTTGGGTTTAAATTCGATCACTTCTGCATGACTCCAGAAGGCATCGAGGTTATAAAATTGTCTCTCTTCGGGGAGAAAAATATGGACAATGACTTCTCCAAAGTCTTGCAAAATCCAGCTTCCTTCAGCTTTTCCCTCGGTTCTGAGGGGAAAGTGCTGGAAGTTCTCTTCTACACTATCTTCGATCGCCCTGGCGATCGCCCGCACTTGCACGGTGGAAAATCCGGTGACCAATATAAAGAAATCGGCTAAGTAGGAGACTTCATCGACTTTGAGGATCAGGATATCTCCCCCCTTACGGTCATCGGCCGCTTCAGCTATAGTTCGGGCCATATGCTGGCTACTCTCTATCGATAGAGGACTAGAGGGAGCTGAAGAGGGAATTGAGGTAGGAGAAAGAGGGGTTTGGCCAAAGTTGGACATGCAAACAAGATTAAAAATTTAGGACAAGTTCTAGCGATCTCAAGAATCTTCATCTTAACTGAAGATCTGAGCAGTGGGCAGTCAGGAATGGGGACGGGGGGACCTTTCAAGGGAATGATTTTAAGATTCGAGTCAGGAAGACACGGAGAAACCGGGACACGGGGATGCGGAGATTACCTATTCCCTATTACCCATTACCTCCTCAAATAGGGTCTCATAACGATTGAGGGCTTGTTCAAGGGAAAAATTTTGCAGGGCATAGTCTCGCCCTTGTTTTCCTAGCCGTTCAACTTCTATGGGATTATGGTAAAGCTTGGCAATTTGATCAGCTAAAGCTGTACTGTCTTCTGGGGGAACCACGACTCCGCCTCCACTCTCACGAACGGCTTTAGCTGCGGTTCCATCATCGGGAACAGAGGCGACAATGGCTCGACCACTGGATAAAATTAAGGGAATTTTGGAGGGCAGGTTAAAGGTGGTGACGCGCTGTTTTTGGACAACTAATCCGATATTGGCAGCCGCATACATTTGGGGCAGGGTTTCACGCGGTTGGAAGGGAAGAAGTTTAACATTGGTGGCTTTTAGGCGATCGCATTCCGTTTGCAGAGCGCCCAATGCTTTTTCTTCTCCCACAATTACAAATTGAATCACTTCCAAGTGTTGGAGTTCGGCAGCCGCTTGAATGACGGTACTTAGACCTTGGGTAAGGGCTATATTACCGGCATAGAGAATGATAAACTTACCCTTAAGTTGATGTTCGCTGCGAAACGGATTGGGTTCCTGAGGTAAGGGACGAATAAAGTTTACATCTACCCAGTTGGGAATACAGGTGATTTTGCGATCGCTAATTCCTTGCGACAATAATTTGTCTCGAAATCCTTCAGCAATAACGCTAATCTGTTTCGAGGTAGAATAGGCAAGAGTCTCCAAACTTTCTGCCATTTTAAATAATACAGACTCACGCTTGAGTAAGCCCACTCGCACCGCCGCTTCTGAGACAATATCTTGTAAATTAAGCACTACTGGAGAGCGTCGAGAAGCCGAAAAAATACCCACAGGAACCGCGATCGGTAAAGGGGGAATAGTGGCAAAAACAATATCTGGTTTCCATCCTCGATAGGCTTGAATGACACTGCTAAAAATAAAACTGCCATCAAGTAAGAGACGATCCAATAATCCCGGTTTTGGGCCCTTTATGTAAACATAACTGCGCTGAATCGTAACATTGTTTTTTACTTCTGTTAAATAAATTTTACCGCGATACCCCTCATAAACTTGCCGTTCCGGATAGTTCGGCATTCCTGTCACCACGCGCACCTGATGCCCTCGCTTCGCTAGACCTTCGGCTAACTCAGTCATCAATGGAGCAATCCCAATAGGCTCTGGAGCATAGTTATAAGAATAAATTAGAATTCGCATTGCATAAGACCTTAAGCAGATAGGATGTTCAAAGGTAATAGCATCAAGCTTACAAAAAAAGTTTACATTATCGTAACCTAGTTTGAGGGAGATCAGAGTATACTGGTGTTTTTTGTTTGGAGTAGCGATCTATTTGTCCGCAAAAGCACCAATTATTAATATTCTAATATTTCGCCCCCCATCAATTGCCATTTTTTTTTGCTTAGATGTATAATATACTTATTCAGGGTGTAAAGAATCTCTTTAAATTTAAAAGAGTGATAAATATTTGATTTTATCTAACTTAGAGTCAAATATCAAAATTAAATAAACCAGTTCTTGATTTGAGTAATGAGCTAGGCTTAAATATTAAATGATAGAGGCTCTCACCACTAAGGTTTGCTAAAAAACAAGCTTTTTATGATAGAGAAACGCATCTACAGAATCCGTAGATCAGACTCTAAAACAGATAGTTAACATTAATTCATTAACTCAGATTAGATCATTCCATAAATTCTGTTCTAGGTTACTCAGCTTACATCTACCACGACCATGTCTAACTTATTCAATATTCCTGCGTTTACAAAACAGATTGCGTTTATTGATCCCCAGGTTGAAGATTATGCCAGTTTAGTTAAAGGGATCAAGTCAGATGTAGCTGTTGTGATCTTGGAAAAAGATCAAGATGGAATTGAGCAAATTAACAACTATCTGGTTGCCCATCAGGGAAACGCCATTGAATCACTGCACTTAATTTCTCACGGAAACTGGGGACAGTTACAGCTTGGTTCAACCCAACTCAGTCTAGAAACACTAGCCTGTTATAGCAAAACTCTACAAAACTGGTCACATCTGCTGAGTAAAACGGCAGAAATATTACTCTATGGTTGTCGAGTTGCGGGAAATGCGATCGGTGAGTTCTTTGTGGAGCAACTCAGTCAGTTAACCCAAAGGGCGATCGCCGCTTCCACCACCTTAACCGGCAGTGCAGCTCTCGGTGGAACCTGGGATTTAGCCTATCATACAGGAGAGATACACTCAGAATTAGCACTAGAGAAGGGAGCGATCGCCACCTACCCCCACACCCTAGGAATCATCGTCGCCAACCCCTTCTACTCCGTAGGCCGAGATCTCCCCATTAATGCCAGCGATCCATTCACACAACTCTACATTGTTGACATTGAAGATGGAACCTCTACCAAAGTAGGAACCATCGCCTTTGATAGCTTTGCGATCGCTCGGCAGAGCGACACTGGACGAATTTACTATGTAGAACGAACAACAGGACCAACTGCCCGAGTCGGATTTTGGGACCCATTAACAGGAATGAATACTGAAGTTGGGACAGTAGGTTCGGCCGTTCCTAGTGGTATTCAGTTTTTTAAATTAGCTCAAGCTGATAACGGAACCATATATGGTTTAAGTAATGGATCGAACCAATTATTTTCCATCGATCCCAATACAGGTACAGCAACCGACTTAGGCGCAATTTCAGGATTACCTGCAAATGGGGGCGATATAGCATTCGATCCCAACAATCCTAACACCCTTTTTATTACTACTACAGGCAATACTGGCCAGCCATTTGAACTCTATACAGTAGATGTTACAGATGTTTCACCAGTAACAGGTACTCTAACGGCAACACGAATTGGAGAAGCGAGTCTAAGTCTAGATAGAACTGGTTCTTTAGGATTTGGAAATGATGGCAACCTGTATGCCAGTAGTGGCGATCAATTAGTCATCCTCGATTATCCCAATGTCAGTGGAGGAATCATACCTACCATAGATAGGGGCGCTTTAAGCTTTGCTGCCGCAGATTTTGGAACTCTACCCACTCCAGCCTCTCAAGCTGATTTAACCATCCAAAAAACAGACAATCTCAATAACGTTGCTGCTGGTAGCACCATTACCTATACCATCTCAGTTACCAATAATGAGCCATTAGACCGCATTATTGGCATGATCATTCAAGATACTATTCCCAGCGAGTTTGTTACCAGCAGCATCAGTTGGACAGCAACCCTC
Source organism: Roseofilum sp. Guam (assembly GCF_017746735.1). NCBI lineage: Bacteria > Bacillati > Cyanobacteriota > Cyanophyceae > Desertifilales > Desertifilaceae > Roseofilum > Roseofilum sp. Guam. The sequence goes on from NZ_JAGHZN010000069.1 coordinate 19,370, forward strand.
ACTGATAATAATATACCAAGTGATAGTAATATCGTCAGTGGCGCAACTGGAAGTAACACCAACGACTTAGTGGTTCAACTCGCTCTAGGCCCGCAAGATACAATCACGATACTGGCTACTGGAACCCTCGATCCAAGCTTCACTAGTGGAAACATTACCAACGAAGTTGAAGTTCCCGGTATCGAAGACACCTCAGACACCAATGATAGCCCTCAAGATACTACCACTGTAGTCACGGCTCCGAGTGCAGACCTGAGCATCACCAAAGACGATGGTCTCACCAGTGTCACTCAAGGAGGACAACTGACCATCGTCGCCTCCAATAATGGTCCCAATGATGTCACCGATGGAGTAGTAACCGATACGCTCCCTAGCGAACTCGAGAGCGTCACCTGGAGTGCAAGTGGCAGTACGGGAGCTAGTGGGTTTGATACAACAGGTAGCGGCAATATCAACGACAGTGGCATTACTCTGCCCTCAGGAGGGTCGATCACCTACACCGTCCAAGGCACAGTAAACGCCTCAACAGCGAGCGGTACGACCTTAAAGGTGTTACCGACCCGACTCCAGGAAACAACAGTGCCACAGACAACAATACAGTGGTAGTGGTCAGTAACAATAACCCACCAGATACGCAAGATAAGCTGTCTGAAACCATTCCTAATGATGAACCTGCTCCAGTTCCTACTCTGACAGCAACTGATCCGGATGGAGATGAGATCGCCTCTTTTACAATCACGACTCTACCTCCACCAGAGCAAGGAACTCTCTTACTTGATGGAAATCCCGTTTCTCAAAATCAAGTTCTGACTCCTGAACAAGCCAGTCGGTTAGTGTTTAACCCCAACCCGACGTTCACCGGGAATGCCACATTTAACTACACTGCGACAGATAGTCAGGGTAATACGGACACAACGCCAGCCATGGTAACGTTACCGGTAGAAGCTCCAGTAAGCACTTCTCCACCAGAGGCACAAAATAAAACTGGAGAAACCCGTCCCAATGATGAACCGAGTCCAGTGCCAACGTTGACAGCAACTGATCCGGATAATGACGTGTCTTTCTACACAGTAACGACGCTGCCGCCTTCGTCTCAAGGAACACTCTTATACAATGGTGTCCCTGTACAAGCGGGACAAAAGTTTACTCCAGAACAGGCGGGTCAGTTGGTGTTTGACCCCAATCCTAGCTTTACGGGGAATGCTACATTTGAATATACAGCTACCGATGAAGCAGGTAATACCGATCAAACTCCAGCGATAGTAACTCTACCTTTAGTCGCACCAACAACAACTAACCCACCAGAGGCACAAAATAAAACGGCAGACCCCCGTCCCAATGACGAACCCAGTCCGGTTCCCACGCTGACGGCAACTGATCCAGATAACGATGTCTCATTCTTCACAGTAACTACCCTACCCCCAGCCAATCAGGGGACTCTATTCTATAATGGGGAACCCGTAGAAGAAGGCCAAACCTTTACCCCAGAACAAGCAGCGCAACTCGTATTTGAGCCTAATCCTAACTTTACGGGAGATGCCACATTTGAATACACAGCTACAGATGAGGCGGGTAATACTGACCAAACTCCAGCAACAGTGACCCTGCCTTTGGTCTCACCAACAACGACTAACCCACCAGAAGCAATAGATAGGAGCGGCCCTATACGTCCCAATGATGAGCCGAGTCCGGTTCCAACTTTGATCGGGACTGACCCAGATGGTGATGTATCTTTCTTTACGGTCACTACTTTACCGAGTCCAGAAGAAGGGACTTTGTTCTATAATGGCGAGCCGGTACAACCCGGGCAAAGGTTTACCCCAGAGCAAGCTGGACAGTTGATTTTTGACCCGACTTCTGGGTTTACAGGAGATGCGACGTTTGAGTATACGGTGACGGATACTCAGGGCAATACAGACCTGACTCCAGCGACAGTTACTTTACCAATTCAAGCAGCAACCGATGGACTTCCACCGATCGCCACGTCTAATCCGAATAATCCTGTTCCTAATAATACTCCGAGTCCAGTCACCAGCCTCCTCGGCAATGACCCAGATGGAGAGTTGTCCTTCCTCAGAGTCAACACTACTATTCCACCAGAGCAAGGAACTCTATTGTACAGAGGAGAACCGGTTCAACCGGGTGATACCTTTACCCCAGAACAAGCGGCGCAACTGGTATTTGATCCCAATCCTAACTACACTGGAGATGCTGAATTTACATTCACTGCGATTGATGATGATGGTAACGAGAGTTCACCCGCTACCGTCACCATCCCCATTATCGGGGCAACCCCTACAGCTCCTCCTGTAGCTAATCCAGCGACTAGCGAACCCATCACTCAAGGCAGTAGCGAACCCGGATCTGTACCAACTCTGACGGGTTCAGATCCGGATGGGATTGTTTCGTTCTTTACGATTCAAGATCCACCAACTCCAGAACAGGGAACGTTATTCCTCAATGGAGAACCTGTAGTAGCGGGACAACTGCTGACTCCAGGGCAGGCGAGTCAATTAACATTTGTTCCGAATCCTAATTTTACAGGGAATGCAACATTTACATTTATTGCAACCGATGAAACGGGGAATGTGAGTGGGGTTCCTGGAGTCGTCACCTTACCAGTGGTGGGACAAACACCGGTCGTGACTGCCCAACCCAATACAGGTGCACCTGTGGTTCCTGCTATCTCACCGTCAGATCAGACCCCAACCGTCTCTCAAGTGAATGAGACTCCTTCAACACTATCGTTTTTGGGATTTGACTGGAGTGCAATTTTAGGAATTGGTTCCCATCTGGATTGTCTCGATCCCAATCCGGAGTTTTATGCCCCTTCAGAAGCGCGGGTTAACTTCAATATAGTAGAACGGGACTTTTTTGGAAGCGAGCAGGCGGAACTGTTGCAAGGGGATCATGACAATAACCAGATCTTTGGTAATGGTGGCTATGACTTGATCCTGGCTTACCAAAGTAATGATACGGTCTTTGCGGGAAATGGTAATGATACCGCTTATGGTGGCAGATACCATGATATTCTTCTGGGTCAGGAAGGTGCCGATCTTCTTCTTGGCGACCAAGATAATGATACGGTCTTTGGCGGCCCGGGTGATGATATTCAGTTTGGTGGCCAACAGAATGATTGGCTGTTGGGGGGATTCGGAAATGATACGGCCATAGGCGATCGCGATAATGATTGGGTGTTTGGTCAAGAGGGATTTGATTCCCTGATGGGCCATTTCAACCAGGATATTGTATTTGGCGGTATTAATAGTGATACAATTCACGGCGGTCGGGGTTGGGATATCCTATTTGGCGGCCAACACCCAGATACAGTCTTTGGAGACTTAGGCAATGATACGGTGCATGGAAATTTAGGTAATGATTCCCTGATGGGAGGAATGCACCGAGATTGGATCTATGGTCACCGCCAGCGGGATGTTATTCATGCAGGCCAAGGAGATGATGTGGTGTTCGGTGGCCAGGAAGAAGATACGGTATTTGGAGATCGCCACGATGATACCCTCTCAGGCGATGATGGCAACGATTCCCTCATGGGCAACCTCTGTTATGACATTATGTTTGGCGATCGCGGCAACGATACCATGCATGGGGGACAACAGACCGATCTAATGTTTGGAGGACAACATCAGGACTCCATGTTTGGAGATCGCGGTCAGGATGTGGTATCAGGCGATCGCGGTTCCGATACGCTATATGGTAATCTGGGTGGCGATTTTATATTTGGCGGTACGGAAAACGATACCATCTATGCTGGACAACAGGATGATTGGATCTGGGGTGGACAACATCAGGATTCTATGTATGGAGATCGGGGTCGGGATGTGGTATCAGGCGATCGCGGTAATGATACCCTGTACGGTAACCTGGGTCGGGACTTCATGTTTGGTGGTACAGGACAGGATACCATTTTCGCCGGCCAACAAGATGATTGGGCCTATGGGGGTCAAGATAGCGATTTCGTCAGTGGCGATCGCGGTAATGATATTGTATCGGGAGATCGCGGTAGTGATTATCTCCTCGGCAACCAAGATAATGATACTCTGTACGGGGAGACAGAAGCGGACTGGATACATGGGGGACAACAGAATGATGTCCTTTATGGAGGACAACAGAACGATACCTTAAATGGCGATCGTAACAATGATGTTTTATTCGGTGACCGAGATAACGACTCCCTCCTCGGAAACCAGAATCGAGACATTCTCTCTGGTGGAGCGGGTAATGATATCCTCTTTGGAGGACAAGAAGAAGACACCCTTGATGGAAATCAAGGAGACGATACCCTTAGTGGAGATCTCGGTCAAGATTTCCTCTATGGTGGAGATGGAATTGATGTTTTTGTCCTCCGAACTGGATCGGCAGCCAATAATATTTCGTTAGCCGATATTGTGGCAGATTTCCAAGTAGGGGTAGACTTTATTGGTCTCACAGGAGGATTAACTTTTGTGGATGTAACTTTAGAGGTTTTGAACAATACCACAATTGTCACAATCACCCAAACCAATCAAGTGTTGGGAATTATTAATGGTGTGACACCAGAGGAACTTATTCCAGCAATTATTCCCGTCGATATTGGTTTAGTTTGAATAGGGAGTCGCTAATAGGGAATGGATCGTTTACCCTTTACAGCGCTTTGCGGTGTAAAGAGGCGATCGCCATTCCCCACCCCATAGCCAGTATTTGTTGCAGAACATACCCAGGTGTAAACGGATTAACTTGGAGATCCAAGGAGCCAATAGCGTAGGAAAATTGCTGCACAAACCACCAAAACAGATAAAAAGCGGCAGGGAGTTGAATTGGGATAAAGATAATCAGCAAGGGAAGTAGAGTTTCAATTTTAGCGTTGGGAAACTTGATGACGTACGCGCCTAGGATCGCGGCGATCGCGCCATTGGCACCAACGATCGGTAAAGCAACTTCCGAATCGAGGAAAATACGGACTACACCTGCTACGATACCACTCATCAGATAAAACCCCAGAAAAGGGAAGCGCCCCAGTTGGCTTTCCAGCCGTTTTCCAAACACGTATAAAAAGATTAAATTCCCCAGAATTTGGGCATAGCTGTAATGTAGAAATAGCGCCGGTAAAATGGCAAAACATCGCCAGAGAAATACAACCCATACCGCCGGATTATCGCTGCTGATTGCCTGTTGCCACAATCGAGTAATTTCCCCTGGAATCATGCCCCAATAGCCCACCCAATCAGATAATTCTCCGGTAAAATCTAGATGAATTTCGGCAAAAAATACCATTATAGTCAAGCTGATTAACCCATAACAGATGACTGGAGTTTGGGAAATGGGTTGAGTATCGCGGATGGGAATCATGACAGTAGGCAATGGAGAATGGGGAATAGGGAATTAGGCAATAGGTAGTTGCATATATAGCAATTCACGCTATGGTCAGGGATAAGGTTAAAGTTCCTCTTCCACTTCTGGAGCTGGAATCCAGAGGGCGATCGCTTCCCCGAAGAATAACCCTAAAATCGCAAAGCCTGCACCCATGACTAAAATCGTCAACTCGGCACTATCCCATAAGGCTATCTGGGGGAAAAATAGAGTGATTATCAATATCATCATCGCTGATAAGCTGCCAATTCCCAAAGATAATTGTACGGACAGTTTCGAGAATGCATAAACTTCAAAATGGGTTAATAAGTAGGCAATAAACGGAATCCAAATTGCCGAAACATATGCCGCATAAAACGACGCAATCAATGTGACAATTTCGCCCCCTTTTAGAGCAATGGTTAACGCCAAACTGGCATTGAAGAGGGCAATTAGCCACCGACTCAGGGGAGAAACGGGAAACCAACCTAAATCTAAAATAGTTTTGGTTTGAATCCGCAGAATACTACTCCCGATTCCTAACGCTGGAACAACCAAAGAGAGAAGGAATAAAAAGCCTAAAAGATGATCTTTGCCACCGCCTATGGTCACTAAAATATAGGGAATCACTTCTTTACCAGTGACTTCCATTGGTAAAAGGTCACTTCTTTGGGCGGCTAAAACTAAGGCTGTGGGTAAAAAAGCCAAAACCATAAATCCCAACGCGGCTAATAAACTCCCTCCATATAACGTGGGAATTGTTTTGGCTTGCACAATATACTGTTGATATTTCATATCAATCATGACCAAGCTGACTGTGGAGAGAGAAACGCCTACCACTTGTCCCCAACCGACTTGAGTTAAGGAGGGAAGAAATTGACTGGGAATTGCTGCATATTCGGGTAATCCGTGCAAGGTCAACAAAGCATAAATTAACGAGCCAATATTGAAAACTAATAGGGCTTTAAAAACGACTCCGGCTTTCTCGATGGGAAGTAAGGAAATTAAGAGAAAAATAAACGCTAAACCTACCATACTGGGCAAGATGGGCAGGGATAAAACTTTGAGGATAAATGCACCGGCAATAATTTGGACGGCATCGATGCCAATTAAGGATAACCAAGACATCAGAGCAATCAAGGTTTTGACGAAAGAACCGTAGCGATCGCCTAAAACAGTCCAAATCTGATCGACTTGTTGCCAATAGAACTGAGCCAAACCTAACAGTGCGAAGGTTCCCAGGGCAATACACAAGGGATATAAACTCCCTGCTGCTCCCAAAGTGAGGGCTTTTTCCGCCGTTCCCAGGACAAAACCCAAACCATAATGAGCGGAAATCAGTAGAGCAGCCAGAGAAAAAAGACCAAGATGGCGATCGCTAGATGAATTCACAATCAATATCCATTAACAGCATCTGAGAATGATTGTAAACTCCGATCGCCAATTCCCTATTACCAGCGCCCAGTTCTAGTAGAAATTCTCAAATCCGATCGCAAGCGTAAATCGAGATCCGTATTGGGATCGATCACAAACACATCACTTTTTCCACCGCCCAAAAACACCCCAGTTAGCGCTCCTAAACCCGCACCCCCTAAGATTTCTTCCGTGGCGATCGCGCGATCGCCGGTTATCCCAGCTAAAATAGTTGCTGCCCCCGCGCCGATAGCTGCACCTCGGAGAACTGAAGTAGCTCGCGATCTGCCAATTTGCTCGGTTTCTGTAAACCGTCGTGAAACCGCATCCAATGGCAAACGAGAACCATTTACCAAAATCAACTCCTCAGCCACAAACCGAGTCCCTACCGTATTGCCAGCGATCGGTTGTAAGGCTCCCCTCACCTGAGATCCCTTGGGAATCAACAACTGTCCTTGACGAGAGGTAATATTATCGGGAATTGTCAACACTAACTCAAATGTTTCATCAGGAGCAATGACTACTGTTTCTGTGCGATCGTAAACCATCGGCAGAATAACCCCCTCTGGAATCACCACATCATCGGCATCCGGGAACAACTGACTCACCAGAGGATGGGTTTGGGCGATAACGGGAAGCACTGCCACGGATAAATTCACCGTTAATAAACTGACCAAACTTAGACCTAAGCCTACTGGAGAGTGTCGTAATTTCTCTCTAAAACCGATCATATTCCCATCATCCTTTACTTAACAGCATTACCTCCATGACTGAACACGCTTTCCTCAAGTTCCGGGATTGGGGTTAATGGAAAGTTAAAACTTTCAGATTATGGAATAATTTGGATTAGTCCGGTATTGAATGCCCGATCATAAGTAATGATAGGAATATTTTCCAGTTCCCCTTGAGCCATAATCATACGATCAAAAGGGTCACGATGCTTGATAGGTAAGTTTCCTGCTCTGAGGGCATGGGCTGACGTAATATGCAATTCCCAAAATTGGGCTTGTGCAAGCAGTTGGGCATATTGTGCGATGGATGATCGGTTTAGCCTCTGGAAGTTTACCGAGCCGATATTTAGTAGCAATTTCCCAAGCTGAAGCGCTACTAACCCAGATATCATAGTTGGGATGACCAATTAAATTTCTACAGAAGCTATCGAGTCTCTGGTCATCGAAAAACCACCACAATAAGACATGGGTATCTAGGAGATAGCTTATTCCCATTCTTGCAGTTTAATGCCCTATTCTAGCTGAGACAGTCCACTACTGAATCTCTTTTCTCTCTCTTAATACAAAGACGAAACTAATTTTTTCCGATACTCTTGAGTCAAAGGATGAGTGTTTCCCAAATACTCAAATAATGCTAACATCCCCTTGCGGCCAGCATCCTGCTCATAGGAGCGGTGTTGCTCGACAAAATAGAGTAAGCCTTCGAGCGCTCCTTGATAATCGAGATCTAACACTCGACCACAAGTGTCTACATATTTGCGATCTAATTCTGTTTCTACTGGCAAACTCACTTGGCGTTGGAAATATAATAATCCCTTCATCGACTGGGCTTTGGAAAATAATTCCAGATTCTCTTTACCTACAGTCATCAGCATTTTTTCTGCCTCTTCAAATTGACCCAAATGGGTGAGAAATTCAGCCGCTACTAACACCACTCTTGGATCTTGAGGATAAGTCTCAAACAACCGATCTAAAACGGATTTGATTTGGGGATACTGTTTTTCAGCAATTAACCCTCTAATGCTTTCCAAATCTCGTTCTAAGGAAGATTGCAGATTAAATTTAGACAACATTTCTCGGATTTGCACCTCTGGTAAGGCTCCGACAAAACCGGGAATCACATCTCCCTGATGCACCATGCGAATATCAGGGACTCCTTCCACGTGGTAGCGGTTAGCTAACTCTGGATTTTGATCGATATCAACCTTGGCTAAAATAATCCCATATTCAACGGCCAGCTTCTCTAAAATGGGCTTAATCATTTGACAAGGACCGCACCACGTCGCGAAAAAATCGAGTAATACAGGGTGTTGATAGGAAGCCTCTAAGACTTCTGGGGTAAAGTTATCTGTGTCAATCACCATAGCGTGTTCCATATTTTTGTTCTCCTGGGTAATCGGTTATCGTCTCAGGTGCTGGTTCTCGATCTATAGATCATATAGATCATTAAGTGTCCTGAATCCCGATTTTTAAGAGAGACTTTATACGGGAGGCGATCGCCATACCCCAGAATCTGTACTTGAGCTAGACATGCCCTAGAGCGCTAACCGTTCTTTCGTTTTTAACGTTCCCCGTATTTACCGTCGAAGCAGGCTCAAAGAGCATAACGTGAACTTCTGCTGCGGCAACCGGCTTATGCTCAACGCCTCTGGGAACAATGACAAATTCCCCTGGGTTTACAACAACCTGGCGATCGCGAAACATCATGGTGAACTGTCCCTTGACGACAAAGAACAGCTCATCTTCATTGTCGTGATGGTGCCAGACAAACTCTCCCTGAAACTTAACCAGCTTCACCTGTTGTCCATTGAGTTCTCCTACGATTTTAGGATTCCAATAGTCTGAAAATTGCTCAAATTTCTCAGTTAGATTAATTACTGTGCTATCCATCAATCTACTCCTTGGATGTTCTCCATTAAAATTTTAGGGGTGTGAAGGTGATGGGAAACCCAACCATTAGCCAGCCACTAGAACATCTTTAACGATGTCTGGAACCTGTTGAATCTGTTCTCGGCTCACCATCAAATGGGTGACAGCTCTAATGGAATAGGTTCCAGTAGCCAGTACCAAAACACCTTTCTCTCTGAGCTTTTCAACGAGCATTGAAGCCGGAATCGATAGGGTTTTGAATTGTATGATATTAGTTTGAATTGCTGCTGGATCAATCTCAATACCCGGAACGGTTTGTAGGCTCTCGGCGAGGAGGCGAGCATTGTCGTGATCGTCTTGTAATCGCTCTCGATGATGCTTGAGGGCATACAATGCTCCAGCGGCGAGAATACCTGCTTGACGCATGGCTCCGCCAAACATCTTGCGAAACCGCCGCGATCGTGCAATAAATTCGTTAGAACCTACCAGAGCTGAACCCACAGGTGCGCCTAATCCTTTAGAAAAGCAGACACTGACGGAATCAAATGAGCGAGCATAATCTCCTTCAGAAATGCCCGTAGCAATGCAGGCATTCCACAATCGTGCGCCATCGAGATGTAATTGCAATCCCTGCTCTTGGCATACATGGGCGATCGCCTTAATATCTTCAAGAGGATAAATATGTCCGCCCCCTCGATTGTGAGTATTTTCCAGGCAAACCAGTTTCGTTCTGGGAAAATGATCGTCAATGGGACGCAGTACTGCCTTGAGATCGTCGGCGGTAAATACACCGCGATCTCCATTAATCAGACGACACATCACGCCTGAGAGTGCGGCTGGCGCACCTCCTTCGTAATAATAGAGGTGGGCATTTGCATCAAAAATGACTTCATCACCCGGTTCGGTATGGGCGCGCAGAGCCACCTGGTTAGTCATTGTACCTGAAGGCATGAAGACAGCCGCCTCTTTACCGAGTAACTCTGCCACGCAAGATTCTAGGGCTTGCACTGTTGGATCGTCACCCAACACATCATCACCCACCTGGGCATTGGCGATCACCTGTCGCATTTCAGGGGTGGGCTGGGTTACTGTATCGCTTCTTAAATCAATCATCATAGAAGAGAGAATCGTTATATGTCGGGAAAATGTTTAACCCAATTTTAAAGAATAGTCAAGAATTCAAAACTGGATAGTCATGAGAGGACAACAACTTGAGGATAGATTGGACTAAGGAGGAAAATGAGGTTAGTACAGGACTATTTTTTTCTATCTTTCGGGACAAAGTACCCCATTATATAGCGCTGCGCGCTAGGGAATAGGGAATAGGGAATAGGGAATAGCTTGTATGGCTTAGGTTCTAAGGTTTCAAGCTGTACCTCATAGAAGAGAGAAACGCCTCATCTCTTCATTCTCCCCATCCCTACTTTCTCATAGAGATTGCATCCCTTGCACGAAAAGAATATTATTGATCATGAACTAGCTTGAGACGATAACAGTATAAGGGTGTCCTTTTGGAATGATACCGCTACAATTGACGCTGAAAAACTTTCTGAGTTATCAGGAGGCGACGCTAGATTTTAGTCAACTCCATACCGCTTGCATCTCTGGAGTAAATGGGGCGGGGAAATCGTCTTTACTGGAGGCGATCGCCTGGAGTCTGTGGGGAAAAAGCCGGGTAGGTAGCGAAGATGACCTAATTTACTACGGAGCGGCGGAAGTTCGGGTAATGTTTAGCCTGATTCAGGATCAGCAAACGCTTCGTGTTATTCGTACCCGTCAACGGGGACAAACAACGAGTCTAGAGTTTCAGGTGCAGACAGAAAGTGGGTTTCGTTCGCTGACGAGTCGGAACATGCGCCAAACCCAGCAGCTTATCATTGAGAGTTTGAAACTGGATTACCATACGTTTGTGAATTCGGCTTATTTGCGCCAAGGAAGAGCAGATGAGTTTATGCTCAAAGGGGCGATGGAGCGCAAACAGATTTTGGCGCGGTTGTTGAATTTAGATCAATACGATCGGTTGAGCGATCACGCTAAAGAAATTTCCGTCCAGCATAAAGCGACGGTGGGAGTCCTGCAACCGCAACTTCAGGCAATTGAAAGCCAACTGACGACAGAAGAGGCGATCGCCCAAGAACGGCAAGAGGTAGAGCAACATTTGCAATACCTGCACCAGACGCAAGCGAGAGCCAAACAACAACTGAGCAGTTGGCAAACCCTCCAGCATCAACAACAAACCCTACAGCAACAACTCCAGTGGCATGAAAGTCAACAAGAAAGCTTGGAGCGCGATCGCCAGCGTTTACACCAGGAGCGAGACACGGCTCACACCCAAAAAGAGCAACTGGAAAGCCTTTTAGCTCAAGAAAGTGCAATTACCACGGCTTACCAGAACTTCCAGAGCTTGCAAGTGAAAGAAGCCCAACTTGCTGCCCAATTTAGCAGCTATCAAACCACCCAAGAACAGCTTAATCACTTACGTCAGACGCAAAAAGAGCAACAACAAGCCTTAGAAGATCAACTGCGTCTGATTCAAATTCAACTGGATCATCTACAAACTCAAGAAAGAGAACTGCAAGCCATCCTCGATCGCCAGCCAGAAATTGAAGCGGCTCAAGTTAAACTGCAACAAGCCCGCGATCGCCTCAATTCCCTCGATCAGCTTCAATTGCAAGTCTCTCCCCTGCTCCACCATCGCCAAAATCTGCAACGGAGAATTGACCAAGCCACTGCCCAATGTCGCGCTAAACTAGAAGAATTACAAAGTTCTTGGAAAGAACTACAAACCGAACAAGCCCAAACCCCTTTATTAGAACAAGCGGCTGAAGATGTAGCCGGTGAAATTGCCCAATTGGAGAAAAAACGCATTTATCAACAGCGCGTGTTAGAAAAAGGGCAAGAACGGCGCAATATGATGGAAGGCTTGCAAGCCCAACAGCGCAGCTACGAAAGCCAACTGGATGCCATTAGTCAGAAATTACAGTTGCTCAAACAGCGATCGAGTGCGGAAAATGGCGATGAGCAAATCTATCCACCTTGTCCATTGTGCGATCGTCCCCTGGATGAACACCACTGGCATTTAGTACAAGAAAAACACACTTCCGAACAACAAAAAATTCTCAATCAAATCTGGGTTATTCGGGATCAGCTTGCTACTTCTGAATTGGAAATTAAAGTTTTCCGCCAAGAATATCGCGACTTAGATCGAGAACTGTCTAGGCTCAGTCCCGCTCTGGAAAAGCGAGGACAACTGAAAGCTGTCTTAGATGTCACGGAGCAAAAACTGGAACGCCTCCAACAGTTGCAAACGGAAATTTTGGAGCTAGAGGACGCTTTGCACACTCGCAGCTATGCTCAGGATCTCTATACTGAACTGGAAACAATCGATCGGCGGATTCAGAAACTCAAGTATGATGAAAAAGATCATGTCCTCGCTAGAGGTCAAGTGGAAAAATGGCGCTGGGCAGATATGAAAAAGGGGGAAATTAAATCAGCTCTCAAACAGCAGAAAAAACTCCAAGAAGAGCGTCCCGAATTACAAGCTCAATACCAACAACTGAGCCGCCGTTTAGAGAAGTTACAGACAACCTCTAGCCTACAGCGCCAAATTCAAACGCTAGAAACCCAGTTAGCGGAAATTGGCTACGATCCAGAGAGCCATCAACTCTTGATTAATCAGTTGAGAGAGGCTCAAAGTGCCCAATTTCGTCATCAACAATTGGAACAAGCCCAAGAACAGTATCCGCAAGTTTGTCAGACTTGTCTAGCGTTAGATCGTCGCTTAGACGACCATCAAAATCGGACGCAGGAATTAGGCGAAAGTTTAGCCGAATTGAATAAAGTTCTCCTGCAAAATCCGGATGCTACGCCTCAAGTGAGAGCTTTAGAGCGCCAACTTCAGGATGGGCAAAATCAGCGAGAAGAGTTATTGGCTCGTAAGGGCAGATTGCAACAGCAGCAGCAACATTTAAAAAGCCTTAATCAGCAGTATCAAACGATTAAAAAACAATTGGAAGTTGCTCAGAAAAATTATCGAGTTTACACTGAGTTAACGTATGCTTTTGGTAAAAAAGGGATTCAATCTCTAATGATTGAGAACATTTTACCAGAGTTGGAAGCGCAAACGAATCGGGTGTTAGCGCGGCTGAGTTCTCACCAGTTGCATGTGCAGTTTATCACGCAAAAATCCCAGAAAACGAAGAAAGATAAATGGGTGGAAACCCTAGATATTTTAATTGCCGATTCCCAGGGAACTCGTCCCTATGAAACCTATTCGGGGGGGGAAACCTTTCGGGTAAATTTTGCCATTCGTCTAGCTTTAGCGAAACTCTTGGCGCAACAGTCGGGAACCGCCTTACAAATGCTGATTATCGATGAAGGATTTGGCACACAAGACGAGGAAGGATGCGATCGCCTGATCGCGGCGATCAATGCCATTTCTCCTGAATTTGCCTGCATCCTTACCATTACTCACCTGAATTTCTTTAAGGAAGCGTTTCCGGTACGTATCGAGGTGACGAAAACGGCGAACGGTTCCCAGCTTTCGGTGCAAAGTTGAGGGGATAGAATGTAGGTTGGGTTGAACGGTAGCAAGAGGTAGTGGACTGTTTCACCTAAAATAGGGCATTAGCTGCAATTCGTTGTAGGGCTTTAGCCCTACAATGTTCGGAGCGCTAAAGTGCAACAACGAAGCAAATCTAATGCATCAAATTAGATTTTGTTTGTAGTGAGGGTTTTAACCCTCTCCAGCTAGGCTTTTAAGCACTCTTCGTGCTTACTACAAACAAATTTTAGGTGAAACAATCCACTACTACTAGCTTGGCAAGCGAAAAAATTGTAGGTTGGGTTGAACTAAGCGTGAAACCCAACAAAGTTTTGCTGGTGTTGGGTTTTTGGCTGTCGCCGACATGTTCATGTCGCGAAGCGAAACGTTCCTCAACCCAACCTACGCTCTGCAATCCGTTGTTGCGCTTGAGCGCTAAAATGTTCGGAGCGCTCAAGCGCAACAACTACAGGGTTTTCAGGGATTGTTTGATCCGATCGCCATCTTGTCCTTTCTGATTCCAGAGTAACCAAGATTGGATCAAGTCGGGGCCATGGACTTCACCGGTTAAGGCTGCGCGTAGACTCCGCATGACTAAGCCTTTTTTCACCTTTTTTGCTTTGGTGACGGCTTTAATGGCATCTTTGAGGGTGTCTTCAGTCGCGCTTTGCCCTTCGACTTCGCTCAGGGAACGACCTTCGACTGTGGCTAAAAGGGATTCTAAAATCTCTTTTACGCCTTCTTTTTGCAGTTGTTCCGTTGCTTCTTCGGAAAAGTTAATCTCTTCAGTAAAGAACATTTGCGCCAATTCCACGGCTTCCGGCAAACGGGTTAAACTGGGGCCAATTAAAGCAACAATTTGTTCTAACCAGGAGCGTTCTTCTGAGTCTGTGGCAAAACCAGCTTCTTGCCAAACCGGAAGGATCAGATCGGTTAATTCAGGGATGGGAAGATGATGGAGATATTGGCTATTAATCCAGTTAAGTTTATCCCAATCAAATTTAGCACCAGCTTGATTGACGCGATCGAACGTAAAGGTTTGGGCGGCTTCGTCTAGGGTAAAGATTTCCTGCGTCGCATCGGGAGCTGTCCAACCCAACAGGGTCATATAATTGGCTAAACCAGGAGCAATATAACCCATCTTACGGAAATCGGAAATGGAGGTTACACCATCACGCTTGGAGAGTTTGCGTCCTTCTTGATTTAAGATTAGGGGCGTGTGGGCAAATTCGGGAACCTGTCCCCCCAAGGCTTCGTAGAGTAAAATCTGTTTGGCGGTATTGGCGATATGGTCTTCACCGCGAATGACATGGGTGATGGTCATATCCATATCATCAACGACTACGGCTAAATTATAGAGGGGTTGACCGACTCCTCCGGCTTCAGCAGCACGAGCAACCACCATATCTCCACCTAAGTCGCTGGCTTTCCAACTGACGGTTCCTCGAACTAAATCTTTCCAGATAATGCTACGATCGCCGTCTATCTTAAAGCGAATTACGGGTTTACGACCTTCGGCTTCAAAGGCAGCTTGTTCGTCTGCCGTCAAATTGCGATGGCGGTTATCATAGCGAGGAGCAAGTCCGGCGGCTTTTTGCTTGGCTCGCATGTCGTCGAGTTCTTCGGGAGTGCAATAGCAGCGATAGGCTAATCCTTGGTCGAGTAAGGTTTGCACGGCTTGTTTATAGAGATCGAGCCGTTGGGACTGATAAAATGGCCCTTCATCCCAAGTTAAACCTAGCCAATTGAGGCCTTCGAGGATATTATCGGTGTATTCGGGGCGCGATCGCTCTAAATCCGTATCTTCAATTCTGAGAATAAACTGCCCTCCCAAGTGTCGGGCGAATAACCAGTTAAATACAGCCGTCCGTGCTGTACCAATATGGAGGTTTCCGGTGGGACTCGGTGCGATTCTAACTCTGACGCTCACAAAAGTTTTCTCTTTCGATACAACTTTTTCTCATTTTAACCCTTGAAATGCTCTTAAATCCCTATAAGGATTGAAAACTAACTCGCCAAAAGACACTTCAGGGGCGAAATCAGCCAAGAATATTGACAAAATAAGACCCAACCTTTACCCATGGAAATCAAGGCTTTCCAGAACCAAGGGGTCGTTAACACTTTAGGATTTTGAGTTAAGAAAACGCTAGTTAAATACATAGGTCAGCCGCCACTCCAGATGAGGTGATGAATGAAAAATCATGGGTGGGAAAAACGATCGCGTGAAGTAAGCAGCGCGTTAACTTCCCCTATGCTTTACACCATAAGGAAATGCTCGAACTCGATCTATCCCGGTTGTGCTAGTCCGTAAAGCGCACAAAGCGCTTCCCGCTAGGGAATAGGGAATAGGGAATAGGGAATGGGTAACTTGGTCTCTGCTGCGCTGTCCCTATGCGTCAGACTAGAGACACCTGGGGAAGTGGCAACTTGACTCACCCGTGGTGTTGGCTCCCGGAATCGAGATTTATGGGGATCTTCGATCAAAAAGTGAGAACTCTGGGCAGACTGGTGTAGAATACTAAGAAATGTTACAGAGCGAAAAAGAAACTAAATGCGAGTTGCGATCGCTGGAGCTGGATTAGCAGGACTCTCCTGCGCCAAATACCTCACCGATGCGGGCCACACCCCCATTGTCCTAGAGCGTCGGGATGTCCTAGGAGGAAAAGTAGCCGCCTGGAAAGACGAAGACGGGGACTGGTACGAAACCGGATTGCACATCTTTTTTGGGGCTTATCCCAATATGCTGCAATTATTCAAAGAACTCGACATTGAAGACCGTTTGCAATGGAAACAGCACACGATGATCTTCAACCAGCCGGAAAAACCCGGAACCTACTCCCGGTTTGACTTTCCTGATCTCCCTGCTCCCATTAATGGTCTAATTGCCATTCTCCGCAATAACGACATGCTCACCTGGGGTGAAAAAATTCAATTTGGCATCGGACTGCTTCCAGCTATCCTTAAGGGACAGAGCTATGTAGAGGAAATGGATCAATATTCCTTTAGTGAATGGCTCAAAAAACAAAACGTACCGCCTCGCATTGAAACCGAAGTCTTCATCGCCATGTCCAAAGCGTTGAACTTCATTAACCCCGATGAAATTTCCGCCACCATTATCCTCACAGCTCTGAATCGATTTCTCCAGGAGAAAAACGGCTCGAAAATGGCCTTCCTCGATGGCTCTCCTACAGAAAGACTGTGCCAGCCTTTAGTCGATTATATTAGCGATCGCGGTGGCCAAGTTCGACTCAACGCCCCCATCAAACAATTCCTCCTCAAAGACGACTACAGCGTTGGCAGCTTTTTACTGCGCGGACTCGACGGCCAACCCGATGAAGAGTTAACCGCCGATGTCTACGTTTCTGCCATGCCCGTAGATCCCCTGAAAACCATCCTGCCCCAACCCTGGCGAGCCATGCCCTACTTCCAGCAACTCCAAGGACTAGAAGGGGTTCCCGTCATCAACCTGCACCTGTGGTTTGACCGCAAACTCACCGACATTGACCATCTGCTCTTTTCTCGCTCTCCCCTTCTCAGTGTCTACGCAGACATGAGTAACACCTGCAAAGAGTACGCTAACCCAGACCGCTCCATGCTGGAACTGGTTCTAGCCCCCGCTAAAGACTGGATCTCGAAATCCGATCAAGAAATCATCGCCGCCACTTTAGCGGAACTGAAAACCCTATTTCCCCAACATTTCACGGGTGACAACCCAACCAAATTGCTCAAATCCCACGTCGTCAAAACCCCCCGCTCAGTCTACAAAGCCACCCCCGGACGGCAAAATTACCGCCCTTCCCAAGAAACTCCTATTCCCAACTTCTATCTCACTGGAGATTACACCATGCAGCGCTACCTGGCCAGCATGGAAGGAGCAGTCTTGTCCGGCAAATTAACCGCCCAAGCTATTGTCAGAAGTCAGGAATTAGGAGAAACTCCAATAAAGTCCCCAGCTAAATCTGAGTCCGCACTCTAAATTTCCCACCGCCGAATCCCTCTGTAACCCATGCTGCAATTACCGAAGCCTGCTCGCATGAGACCGCTTGTCTCCCTAGAACAATCCTATGAACTCTGTCGTCAAATTACGGCAACCTACGCTAAAACCTTCTATTTAGGAACCCTATTGATGCCAGAAATCAAGCGCCGCGCCATCTGGGCCATTTATGCTTGGTGTCGGCATACCGATGAATTGGTAGATGGTAAGGAAAGTGAAATTACCACTCCAGAAACCCTTGACCATTGGGAACAACGCCTAGAAGAAGTGTTTGACGGACGTGCCATCACCGATGAAGAAGTTGCCCTAGTGGATGCCCTACACCAGTTTCCCCTAGACATTCAGCCCTTCCGCGATATGATTGCCGGGCAACGAATGGATTTATTCCAAAGTCGGTATCAAACGTTTGACGATCTGTATTTGTACTGTTACCGAGTTGCGGGAACTGTGGGGTTAATGTCTACGTGTGTAATGGGCGTAGACGAGTCCGGTTCCGTTGCTCCTTGGCATCATCGCCCCTATGTACCGATAGAAGAGGCGGTAGCCCTAGGTATTGCCAACCAGTTAACGAATATTCTCCGGGATGTGGGGGAAGATATTCAGCGCGGCAGAATTTATTTACCCTTGGAAGAGTTGGCCCTGTTTGACTATACGGAAGAGGATTTACTGAACGGGGTGATTGACAAGCGTTGGCGAGAGTTTATGCGCTTTCAAATTCAACGAGCAAGGAAGTTCTACAAACAAGCAGAACGGGGGGTACGCTATCTGATTCGGGATGCTCGATGGCCAGTTTGGTCAGCGTTGATGCTCTATCAACAGATTTTAGGAGCGATTGAACGCAATGATTATGATGTATTTAGCAAACGCGCTTATGTGTCTTTACCGAAGAAATTGGTGACTTTGCCCGTGGCTTATATGCGATCGCAAATTTTCTAATCCGATCCGATTACTTTAGACAAGGGGCTGAGGGTCCCTTGTTTAGAAGCACTTCATCCAGTTTTGCCCTATTCTGAGATTATTGGCGATCGTGGTAGGGTGGGCAGTTGATTCAAATAAGATTCAGATATGATTGTAGGGGCAAACAACCATTTGCCCCTACAGATCCCCTTTTTGCAGATAGATCTTAGTGTATCAACCTTAATTGAAATGACTATAACCCTTCTTTTCTTTTACACCTTATCCATTTTGGCGACGACGAGTACCAACTAAGGCTGCACCAACTAGACCAAGACCCAGGAGAGTTGCAGGTTCAGGTACAGCAGTAAATACAGCACCACTTAGAGCCATATCATCAATTGAACCACCAGAATTGAGAATAGCCCAAGCCTCATCAACTGTCATATTGTTCTGTTGGAAAGTCAGGTTACCTGCCCCCTTCGTTGTTTCCCCACCAATGTCAAAGATACCAAAAAGTGCTACATCAATAGCGATATTAGCACCACTTTGCTTAATATCATATTCAGCATTCTCTAAGATGAAGACGTTAGCTCCGTCAGTAATTTCCCCGACATCACCCATGGCCACCTCAAAAGGAGTTTTCGTCCCGAAATCTAGGAAAGGATTTTCATAGATATCACCACTAAAGCTAACGACTTCCTGGATTTGTGCAGTTTGGAATGGAGCAAAAACACCTTCCTGAGTTGTCAGAGCCACAGGAGTGAAGGGTTCATTATTAAAGTCTAGTGCATCTTTAGTTAAGGTAACACTCGTTAGACCGTCGATACCAAAACCACCGCTGAATTGAGTAGAGCTGAAAGCATTGGCAGCACTGGAAGTAGCCATAACACCAGCAACGGTTAAGGGAAGAACAGCGATAGAAGCAACGAGTTGGTTTTTCATGATTTATTAGGACTCCAAATAACTTGAATGAGTGTTTGTTTAGTATTGAGCTTAGACCAATATCTTTTCGAGCTTGTAGAAACAACATTGTGAACACCCTGAGTAAACATGTTCAGTAATTGTTCCTGAGTGTTTTCCTCTCATGAGTCTAAGTTAGCAAGAACTACGGAGTACTTACAAGCATTTTTCCGAAACTTCACGGAAACTTTAAAAAAAATAGGTTCATCATGAAGGATCTGTGAAGTTGATCTGGGATTTCCCGGATCTGGGTCACGAGAGAGCTACCTTTGCCTGGATTGACCTCGTCTAAAGCGATACTGTGTATTCTTCTAGTATAATACCTTTGTCTTTATACTTTATGATCTTAAAAAAATTTTTGAGTTTGTCTTTGATTTTGCCTCGGTTTATTGCGTAAAATTTGGGTTGTGAGTCCATTAACGTGGACTACGTGTGGAAAGATTGCTTACGAGTAGGGAGAGTGGGAAAATACCCTTAAAGTAGGTTGAGTGGGAACTCGTGAGTGGGGTAAGTACAAGTTATGACCGAAACTCGAAGTTTACAAAACTATATCAATGGCCAATGGTGCGTCTCTAGAGCAACAGAATCGATTTCGGTAACAAACCCAGCGACGAGTGAGCAGTTAGGAAAAGTTCCGGTTTCTCCAGCTACTGAGGTCGATCGCGCAGCAACGGCAGCCAGTATCGCCCAGCAGGATTGGCGCAGGGTTCCCCCGCAAGAGAGAATTCAGTATTTGTTTAAGCTAAAGGGGTTGTTAGAGCGAGACTTTGAGAGCCTTGCTCAGACGATTACGATCGAGTGCGGTAAAACGTTGAAGGAGTCCCAAGGGGAATTACGGCGAGCGATTGAGAATGTGGAAGTCGCTTGTGGAATTCCGACTCTGATGCAAGGGATTAATCTGGAAGATATTGCCCAGGGGATTGATGAAATCATGATTCGGCAACCGGTAGGAGTTGCAGCAGTTATTGCACCGTTTAATTTCCCAGCGATGATTCCGTTTTGGTTTATGCCCTATGCTCTCGCTTGTGGCAATACTTATATTGTAAAACCTTCGGAGAAAGTGCCCCTGACGATGGAAAAGGTGTTTCATCTGCTAGAGGAAACAGGACTACCCAACGGAGTAGTCAATTTAGTCCATGGAGCGAAGGAAACCGTAGACGCAATTTTAGAGCACCCCTTGATTCGGGCGATTAGTTTTGTCGGTTCTAGTCCAGTGGCTCGATATATATATAGTCAAGCGGCGGCGCATGGGAAGCGGGTGCAGTGTCAGGGAGGCGCGAAAAACCCAATTATTGTGCTGCCGGATGCGGATCTGGAGATGACGATGCGTATTGTGGCTGATAGTGCGTTTGGCTGTGCGGGACAGCGCTGTTTAGCGGCTTCGATCGCTCTCACCGTCGGTTCTGTACGAGATTCGTTTCGGGAGGCAATCTCCACAACTGCAACGGAGCGTAAGGTCGGGTTTGGTCTGGATGAAGGTATCCAAATGGGGCCAGTCATTACTGAAGGGAGTCAACAGAGAATTGAAGGATTAATCGATCGCGGAACCCAAGAAGGCGCTCAAATTCTTGTAGATGGCAGAAAGGCGAACATTCCCGGTTACGAAAAAGGTTACTTTGTGCGACCGACTATTTTAGATGGAGTTGAGCCAGAAAGTGCGATCGCCGGAACCGAAATTTTCGGCCCAGTTCTGGGTTTAATGCATGTCAACGATTTAGAGGAGGCGATCGCCTTAATCAACCAAAGTCCTTGGGGAAATATGGCCTGTTTATTTACCAGTAATGGCGCAGCCGCCCGTAAATTCCGCTATGAAGTTGAAGCTGGAAATATTGGGATTAATATTGGTGTTGCTGCACCCATGGCCTTCTTCCCCTTTAGTGGTTGGAAAGAGAGCTTTTTTGGGGATTTACACGGTCAAGGCCGTCATGCCGTTGAATTTTTCACTCAAACTAAAGTGGTAATTGAACGCTGGCCCAAGAACTGGTCGCGACAATTTTAACCCCATCCGTCATAAAAAATAGATTATAATCTCGCATAAACAAGATTGCCAAGTTGAGATGCCAATTAGATGCCAAAAAATCAAGATTCTGGGTTTATTCTAATTGTAGATGATAATCCCACTAATCTATCCGTACTCTCAGAAGCCCTTAGTAGTGAGGGATTTCGCTTTCGGGTAGCGATGGATGGAGAAAGTACCCTCACCCTTGTCGAACGGAATCAACCCGAACTCATCTTGCTCGATGTACAAATGCCAGGAATGGATGGTTTTGAAGTCTGTTCTCGACTCAAAGAAAAACCTCTTACCGAAAAAATTCCCATTATTTTTGCTACGGCATTATCTGATACAGGAAGCAAAACGAAAGGCTTTGCTCTAGGTGCAGTCGATTACATTCCAAAACCTTTCGATCGCGAAGAAGTCCTCGCAAGAGTACGGGTGCATCTGCAACTTAAACACTTGAGAGAATCTTTAGAAGACCAAGTGCGCGATCGCACGGCTGCTTTGCAACAAGCTCAGGTTCAGTTAGTTCAACAAGAAAAACTCTCCAGTTTAGGAGAAATGGTCGCGGGGATTGCTCACGAACTCAATAATCCAATTACCTTTCTTTCTAGCAACATTGAACCCTTAAAAGACTATGTCCTAGGTGTAAAAGACATTCTTCATCTCTACGAGCAAGACTGCCCTAAACCCTCAGCAGAATTAGAGAAAGCTATAGATGATTTAGATTTAGATTTTGTGCTGGAGGATATGGAGAAAATCATCGAATCGTTTACTCTTGGTGTCAAACGAATCAAAAATATAACGGAATCTCTACGGATCTTTTCTCGTGCCGATAGCGAAACAAAAATTGAAGCAGACTTACACGCATGTCTAGATAGTACCCTGACTATTTTGCAACATCGTATTAAGGGGAGTGGCGATCGCGACCCCATCGAAATCATTAAAGCCTACAATTGCCTGCCCCCAGTCTTGTGCTATCCCGGGCCGCTAAATCAAGTCTTTATGAATATCTTGGCCAATGGAATTGATGCTCTAGATGAAAGCCTCTTACAAGGTAAATTAGACAACCCAAAACTTGAAATCCAAACGAAATTATTGCCCTCAGACAAAATTGAGATTCAAATTACCGATAATGGTCTCGGTATCCCTGAATCGATCCAAACCCGTTTGTTTGAACCGTTATTTACCACTAAACCGGTGGGAAAAGGAACCGGATTGGGACTGGCGATCGCTCATCAAATTGTGGTAGAAAAACACCAAGGACAACTGAGTGTGGAATCTCATCTAGGGAAAGGAACTACATTTACCATTGAAATTCCGATCGAGAGTTAAGCCAAGTCAGTCGCCCTAAAATCCAGTCATAGAAGAAAAAAGTAATGATAAATTTAAATCCATGAAATTATGAAGCGTCGCCACTTTATCCATACATCAGCAACTGCCTTAACAGGAGCAGCCGCCCTAGGCAGTTGTAGCCAGCCAGACCAGCAAAATGAACCCATTGAAGCAGACTCCAACACCCTTTTTCCCGTTGTGCAATGGAGAATGGCTACGAGTTGGTCTAAAGCACTTAATATTGTATTTGGAAGTGCAGAAACCCTATCGCGCCGTGTCAAAGAGATGACCGGAGGACGATTTGTAATTATTCCCTATGGTGGAGGAGAATTAGTGCCTCCCTTAGAAATCTTAGATGCTGTTGGTAATGGCACTGTAGAGTGTGGTCACTCAGGAGGCGCTTACTATATTGAGAAAAACCGCATCTTTGGCATCGATACATTACCCTTTGGCATGAATTCCCAACAGCTAACTGCCTGGCTATATCGGGGAGGTGGCTTAGACCTTTTACAGGATCTCTATGCTGACTATGGCGTGATTAATTTTCCGGCAGGGCAAACTGGGGTTCAGATGGGAGGATGGTTCAGAGAAAAAGTCTCTATACCAGCCGATTTTAAAGGGCTAAAGATGAGAATACCGGGCGCTGGAGCGCAGGTAATGAGTCGTTTAGGAGTCGAGCCGGTTACTTTATCTTCCACTGAAGTCTTTTCCGCTATGGAGTCAGGAGAGATTGATGCGGCAGAGTTTAGCGGGCCGTTTGATGATGAAAACCTGGGAATTTATCATGTTGCTCCTTACTATTACTATCCCGGTTGGTGGGAAACCAGTTTCGCATTTCAACTCTATGTTAATTTAGAGGCTTGGAATCAACTGCCTAATATATACCAAGAAATTTTTAAAGCGGCAGCTATAGAAACTCATGTGACGACATTGGCTCACTATGACACGGAAAATGGTGCGGCTCTAAAGCGATTAATCAGTCGCGGTACGGAGTTGTTACCCTTCAGCGAAGAGATATTGAATGCGGCTTATGAAGTAGCGATTGAACTCCAGGAAGAAATAGCTGCTCAAGATCCCGGTTTTAAGGCCGTTTACGACCATTGGAGGGCATTTCGCAATAATATTTCGGGGTGGCACGCAGTCAGCGAACTGAGCTATGCCAACTTTGTGTTTAATCGAGATCGCTAATCATACGGGAGTAACTGACAATGACCAAACTCTCCCTAGTTCCCACAATTTCTCAGGTTGGCAAGTCTTTGAGAACTTCATGGAGCGATAAAATTTACCATCTCAATATTAGTCAAAAGCTCAATATCAGCTTTGGCATTCTGGCAGCCCTTACCTTTTTAGTGGCTGGACGCAGCTACCTAGCAGGACTTTGGGTCACCCAAAAAATTCAACAAACTCAGAATATACGAGTTCCTTTGGCGATCGCCTCCGGGAATGCTCAAGAAAACCTGTTAGATATGCTGCTTAATGTTCGCGGGTATAACATCACGGGAGAATCGCGATTTCGGACTCAGTACGAACAATCGAGGCTGGCATTCGAGGCCAATCTTGCTCAATTGGAGATACTATTGGGCCAGGAGCCGATCGCCGATGACATCGATCTTCAATCCCTAGAGAAATTGAAAGCTGCCTATCAGCAATGGTCTACCCTACCGGATCAACTCTTTCTACTCAAAGATAGCCCCCGCGAGAATCAACCCGCTCTCAAGCACTTTATTGACCAGGCAGAAGCGCCTGCTGAGAGGCTCAGAGCAGAGATCGACCAGATTTCCAATTGGCAGGAAGACAACGCTTCATCCATCGCAGATTTATCCTTGTTCAAGGAAATCTTGAGGTTTCAGGGGTCATTTGACCGCATGTTAGGGGAGCTAAAAGGATATATTGCGACCCAAAATATGTCCCTGCGACTAGAATATGGGAGCGCTCTGAAGAAAAATGATGCGGCTTGGGAAGCGCTCCAAGAGCAGAAGTCCCTATTGCCCGTAGAACAGCGTCAAGCCCTAGAGAAGGTAGAAGGGTGGCGATCGCAGTTTTTAGCAGAAACGGCTGCCCTCTTTACCCTCGTGGAAGGGGAACGTTATCGCGAAGATATTTTCCTGTTTAAAACAGAAGCTGCACCAGTAACCCGCGAAATGGTGGCCCTATTAGAATCGATTGTTACCCACCAACAGGAACAATTATCCCAAGATTTACAGGCAGGAAGTCAAAGTTTAAGTCAAGCCCAGTGGCAAGGACTACTAGCCGGTTTCATCGCTTTATCCATGGCTATTATTTTAGCCATTGCCCTACGACGACAAATTGCCCAACCCATTATTCGGTTAACCGACGTAACCAACCGGCTGATGTCAGGCAATTTAGACGCTCAAGCAGTTGTAGAATCGGGCGATGAAGTTGGAACTCTGGCTCAAACGTTCAATAACATGACGGCCTCCTTGCAAGCATCTCGTGCAGAAATGGAACGTTATAATGAAGCCCTAGAAGAACGGGCGGAAGAACTCAAACGCTCAAAAGAGCAAGCCGAAGTTGCCAACCAAGCCAAAAGTGATTTTTTGGCCAATATGAGTCACGAACTACGAACGCCCTTGAATGGCATTCTCGGTTATGCTCAAATTTTAGTCCGCTCTAAAGTCCTTGCAGATAAAGAGCGTCATGGAATAAATGTCATTTACCAATGTGGTTCCCATCTACTCACCCTAATCAATGATATTTTAGACCTCTCTAAAATTGAGGCACGCAAACTCGAACTGAATCCCCAGGCTGTACATTTACCGTCGTTGCTGCAAAGTGTGGTGGAAATGTGCAAAATTAAAGCTCAACAAAAGGGGATTGAGTTTATCTATCAACCCAGTTCTAGCTTACCGGATGGCGTAGAAACCGATGAAAAACGCCTACGACAGGTGTTGATTAATTTGTTGGGTAATGCGATTAAATTTACTGATTCTGGTTCGGTAACCCTAGGGATTGAAGTTCTCGCTCTCTCCGAAACCACTGCTTCCATTCTATTTAAGGCCATTGATACCGGCGTTGGTATTGCCGAAGCCGATCGCATTAAGTTGTTTGAAGCGTTTGAACAGGTGGGCGATCGCCAAAAACAATCGGAAGGAACCGGGCTAGGACTAGCCATTAGCCAACGGATTGTACAACTGATGGGGGGCAAGATTCAAGTTAAAAGTCAACGGGGAGTCGGCAGTGAATTCTTCTTCACCACTGAACTCCCCATTGCTGAAGATTGGGTGCAGCAAGTTAAGGACGATCGCAGTCATAATATCATTGGATATGAAGGCGATCGTCGTACCATTCTGGCGATCGACGATCGTTGGGAAAACCTCGCTGTTGTGCGAAACCTGTTAGAATCCGTTGATTTCAAAGTCATTGAAGCAGAAAATGGTCAACAAGGATTAGAACAACTCCGTTCAGTCCAACCCGATCTAGTGATTACCGATCTAGTCATGCCTGTAATGGATGGATTTGAATTTTTAACGCAGGTTTATTCATCCAAAGATCTCCAACACACTATTGTCATTGTTTCATCCGCTTCTGTATCTGAACTCGATCGCCAACGTGCCCTAGATACCGGCGGGCATGACTTTTTGCCTAAACCCGTAGATGCCAAATTACTCTTTCAGTTACTCTCGGCTCATTTAAATTTAGAGTGGGTTTATCAAGACCCTCCTCCAGATTCATCTTCACCTCAAGGAGCCGATGGAGGCCAATCGGAGCGGATGATTGTGCCGGATCGCGAAATCTTAGAGCAATTACTCGTTTTTATACAAGACGGGGATATTCAAGCGATTACCGAAGTGGCAGAAGATCTAGTCGCCAGCGATCGCACCTTAACTTCTTTTACCCAACAGATCTTGCAGTTAGCCAACCGTTTCCAACTCAAACGCTTACAAACCTTCATCAATGAGTTCGTTAGTTAACTCATAAGTTGATCGAATCTGCCTTACGTCATATAGCAGTCAATAGGATAGTTAAGACATTTTCTATTGCTAGAGTGCCTCAAACAATACCCTAACTGTCCTAATATTAGCACTTGCCCAAAGTTACTTTTCACCTCGTGACCCCTAAAAAATCCGGATTTTTATTAAAAATATTATAAAGACAAGAGAAGATGATAATCTCTACTTATCTTCGGCGAATGAGTTTTTTATTCGTCTAGGTATTATGTCTAGTTTAACTCGATTTATGTTGAAGAAAAAGAGGTAAAAAGTAACCCATGTAGATTTGGGGACGATAGCTGAAACAGTAGCGATTAGCAAGTTATTTTCCTAAGTGGTGCGCCCCATACCGGTTAATGAACTCACGAATGATTAGTGATTTTAAGCCCTTACTTTTTGCATCTTGACCGACAAAAGAAATCCAGCGAAAATCAACAAAATCCTAAAAAAGGAAAAGTTATATGTATGCCAAAGTCAGTAAAATTGGCTGGGATAACCCTGTGCAACCGAGAAGACAAAAGTGTGATTTAGCTGAGAAAAGGTTGTGCCAAGATCGCGGTGCTGTGGCGGATTCAGATGCGATCGTCTCCCAGTTTTGGCAGCTCTGGCAAGAAATGCACGACCAACTGTATTGTTGCTGTCTGAAGTTGATGAATTGTAATTCTACAGATGCGGAAGATGCCTTGAGTCAGGCGATGCTAAAGGCGAGGGAAAAGGTGGTGCAGTATACGGGAAAAATCCGCAATTTGAAGGCTTGGCTGATGCAGGTAACTCGCAATTTATGTATCGATCTTATTAGTCAACGGTCTAAGGAAGCAGCGGGCGTAGATAGTCTCGAATGGGTGGGGGAAACCGAGAAGGTAGGTACGATGAGTGCGATTGATCCCCCGGAAAAGGTTTTGGAGAGCGAAGAGAAAGTAATTGTGATTCGGGAGGCGATCGCTACTCTACCAGAACCCTTGTACGAGACATTTAATTTACATTTTTATCGACAACTCAGCCATAAGGAAATAGCCTCAGAACAAAGTATATCCTACGAGAATGTTTGCAAACGCATATCTTTGTCACGCAAACACTTGAAACAGCAATTGAGTCGCTATTTCCGAGGGACAGATGGAGAAATCAGAGGGATAAGAGAGCAGAGAGAAAAGATAAAAGAGATAAGGACAGAAATTGAAGTCCAAGAGAATCCAGTTGTGGAGACAATAGAAGCAGCAATACCTACGACCGTAGAAAGTATTATCGAGTATAAAGTGGTCGCGAATCTGGCGATTCAGGAAACGGGAGTTTTAGGGGTAGAAGGAGTAGATTTTAAAAGTGTTGAGATAAAAAAAACGGAGGCACACGAGAATTCTATCGAGCCTGGGAAGAAGAGTAGTCATGAAGCTAGGGTTAGTGGCGATCATAGGCTCTTGTCTTTGACTCCCGTGTTGTTGTCGAGAGAGATAGAACAATTGAAAGAAAGTCAAACGAAACAAGAGTTTGCGCAGTCTTCGAGTTGGGAAAGGGTGGTTTTATGGTTAATGAAATCTCCCTCTGTACTCGAACCATTACGCAAGATATTCAAATGGTATTTTTATCAAGTCATGTGGAGAATTTGCATAGAGAAAACGGTAAGAAAAAGAGAATAAAAACAGTCATATAGACAGAGTGCATTCAGCGCTTGACGCAGTTCAAACGCTAGTTGAAAAAACAACACACTTAAGAGTTGATTTCTATGTTGATTTTCAATGGTAGAGAATGGATTGGTACAGGTTGGGTACCCGACTTACCCGATCGCAACGACAATTACTTAGATACACACAAAGTCCAACTGTTTACACAGACATTAGAGATAGCAAAACTTCGCAAGAAAGTTGATTTGCGCCGATGGTTTCCCCCCGTGTATGACCAAGGTCAGATCGATGCTTGTCAGTCTAATAGTTGTGTGGCTCTGGTCGAGTATTTTCAGCAGAGGGCTTTCGGTCAAACTATAGATGGTTCCCGACTGTTCATTTATAAAATCGCCCGACAATTAGTCGGTCAATATGCAGATAAGGGAGCCTATAACCGCAAAGCGATGGAAGCCTTGACCTTCTTTGGTTTACCGCCAGAAAAGTATTGGCCTTACAACCCAGCGATAGTTAATGCCGATCCTCCGAGTTTCTGCTACGCCTTTGCCGAAAATTTCAAGGCAACTGAAAGTTATCGTTATGACCGACCGGGTATCGATCCTGAAGAACTGCTGAATACCATCAAAAAGCAACTTGCCAAGGGTTTGCCCGCAATGTTTGGTTTTCCCTTGTTCCCCTCCATTGCACAAGCCCAAATCACGGGTAAAATTCCAACTCCCGACCCCACAGAAAAACCAGTGGGTCTTCATACAGTGTTATCTAAGCTAAAAGGTCACCCTTTTAACTCGACTTCAGAACGGAACGTGAAAGTTTCCCTTCATTCCGCTCCTGG
>NZ_JAGHZN010000070.1:0-20336 GCF_017746735.1 Roseofilum sp. Guam
TTTCTCTATGGATTCTATAGAAAACTCTAATTACTATCTAACTCATTTAACCTATTTCTTGCCCCTTACTTTTGGAGGTACTATGGTGGTTTTGTGTGAAATATGTGTGAATAGGTTCTGGTGTCCTCGCGAAGGGAAGGCGAGAGTCCTTGAGTATTCAGTTTTTCAGGTAATGCGGATGAAAGGACTTGAACCTTCACGTCACGAAGACACTAGAACCTAAATCTAGCGCGTCTACCAATTCCGCCACATCCGCATGGGCATTACAATCTATGATTGTAGCAAAGACCAACTTAAATGTCTAGATTTATCTCAATTAATAATTAATAAATTTCATATCAGCGATCACCGAAACCATGGGTCTGGTTTGGCGACAAATTGCCTCTAGTGAGGCTAATACAGTATCTACAGTCAGTACCGTCGCGATCGCAGATTCTGATCAGAGTTCTAGAATTCAGTCAAGACATGGGATTTCAGTAGTATACACAGCATATTTCCAGTTAACCCAATACCATGCTCGTTTTCAGCCCATACTTCTACTAATACATCTGGATAGTCTCTTTTGACCTCAGGACTCTGTGCGAATTTTGTCCCTTGCTGTTGCTCTTCTAGGTCACTGTCGATATAAGCTAGGCGAGGTCTTTGCCAGCAAGTATTCTAGAGTTTATAGAAACCATTTGGGATCTTGTTGTATAGTTGCTTCGGCTGCTAAAACTACAGGTAAGAGAGTATCCTGAATTGGGGTAGACTTGATCTCATTTATGACTCAATTAATGCTCTAAGACATCTTTGTACTGCAACAGATCTAAGGCGACTAAAACAGGAATACAACCAAAACACTGTTGAGCAAGTTCCCAACGCTCTTCTCGGTGTAGCATGTGGATGAGCTTTTCTTTAACGTTGAGAAGATAGCGCACGTCATTGGCTGCGTAACTGAGTTGTTCCTCGGAGAGGTTACCTACATTTCCCCAATCTGAGCTTTGGGCACTTTTATCAAGTTCAACTTTTTCCAGTTCTTGAACTAATTCTTTGAGTCCGTGACGGTTGGTGTAGGTACGGGCAAGTTTGCTGGCGATTTTGGTACAGAAGATCGGGTTAACGATGATATTGAAATGATGCTGAAATTGGGCAACATCAAATCGGGCAAAGTGAAAGACTTTAGTGATCTTTGGAGACTCTAGCAGTTGTTTGAGGTTGGGGGCTGTGGTTTGTCCTTTGGCGATCCGGATGGCAATTACATGGCCTTGGGGGTCAGAAATTTGCACTAAACAGAGGCGATCGCGCAGGGGTAATAGGCCCATGGTTTCCGTATCTACAGCAATTTCGCCTGCTTGCATATAATGGGCGAGTTGCTCGTCGCTCAAATCCTGCTCGCCGATCTGAAAGAGTTGAATGGTCATAAATTAGGGAATGGGGAATAGGGAATAGGGAATGAGTTACAGCGCTTTGCGCTGGGGAATAGGGAATAGGGAATAGGCTTGTGGTACATGGAGAGAGAGGATTCAAGCTTGTGTTTCATAACCCAAGCAAAGCGCTGTATCTTTGGTCGGTGCGTCCCTGCGCTCCTCTTATGGCTGTTGTTCGGTAGGGGTTGGAGGGTTAGAAGGAGGGGATTTCTGGGACGCGTGAATCAACCAACCGATGACCAGAACCAGGATCGCGCCGAGAATATAACCTAAACCGGCAAATCCAAAGCGATCGGCGGCAAAACTAATCCATTGTCCAAACCCTTGCTTGGGTGGGGGATCATTCATATCACTCATACAAAAATATACAGCGCTTTGCGCTAGAGAATAGGGAACAGGAAAGGGGAAAATGAAGAGCAATGCAGTAATCATATATTCTGATGACTATTGCTATTCGTGCCTATTGCCTTTTACCTGACTTGTGCAAGAAGTCTATTGACTTTCAAAGAGTTCCGAGAGTTCTTCAGTACTGGTTCCTAAAATACGGGCAAGTTTGGAGATTTCATTATCGGTGAATCCATCCCGAATTTGGATCAGTTCTTTGGGGGCACGGCCGACGATGCGGGCGATCGCCACAATTTGTTCGTCGCTAATTTCTTTTCCTCCATACACATCCCGCAGATCTTGGGGGGAGAGCTTATAGGAGTCACAAAAGCGGACAAATTCTTTATCACTAATATCGAGTTGTTCTTGGCGATCGCGCAATAGGAACATGATCGCCCGCGAACCATGATCGGGACGCTTGAAGCGATCGACATATTGCTTGAATAACTCATTGATTTGTTGGGGAGTTCCCCCCAACTGTTTCACTAAGTCGGTACACGCCATTTTCAGGGCTTTAGTTAAGGTTTTATTCTGTTGAGTGAGCTTTTCGTTTTCCTGTTGGAGTTTTTCGGATTTGTTGATGGTGTCAACAATACTGGCAGCAAATTCTGGAGTACATAAGCCTACATCCGCATCTTCATAGGAAATGGGGATATAGGAGCGATTCGGATTAAATTGTAAGTTTAAAGACTGGTTATTTTCTTCCATAAGGTTCTATAAGTCGCGCTAACCCAACGCTTCAGAAGACAGGTTCTGAATCTGGGTCTATTGTACTTCATCGGTAGCGCTAAATTCGATTGGAGGCCAAGCGATCGGCGATACGAGTGGTTTCGGGGAGACGGTAATGGGGACTACAATCGAGGACATAGGCGATCGCCGTCTCTAGGCTGATCTTATGGCCAATGGAGACATACAGAGGTTTGACTTTGGTGCGGGTTCTCAGCACTGCACCGATGGTTTCTTCCCCATCTTTGAGAGGTGTCCAACTGCCTCGTTTGGGTGCAGGTTCCTCATGAGTGCCGATAAACCGGGATTTAGCCACGCCAATGGTGGGACAATCGAGCAGTGTCCCCAGATGACAGGCTAATCCAAATCTGCGCGGATGTGCCAATCCTTGACCATCACAGAGGATGAGATCGGGAGTTGTAGTCAGTTGACGGAGCGCTTTAAGGATGGGAGGGACTTCGCGAAAGGAGAGAAAACCTGGAACATAGGGAAAGATCGTTGGACAAAGGGCGATCACCGTTTCGATCAGCTTTAAGTCGGGAAAACTCAGGACTGCAACTGCTGCTCTGGTGGTTTTGCCGTCATCTTCAAATCCTAGATCGACTCCAGCAACCCAATGGACTTCTGGGAGTTCATCGGAGGTGACGGTGCGATCGCGCCATTCTTCTTGGATTAATTTTGCCTCCTCTACTGAAGTCGGCCAACCGAGGATTTCAGGAATCTTCATAACTTATCCACTTTGCTCGTAGATCTTTATTATGCTAAATTTAAACCAATGAACAGCAATTCTTCCCTCAAACCCTCTTCATTTCAACCATTCTTTCTTAAATACCCCCTGACCTATGTATGAATATAAAAGCAGAAAAATTCGCCCATAACTGGAAATATAACTGGTATGGTTTTTGGTATGCTGAGGAAAAATACCAGGGTAAACCTTTCGATCTGAGCGAGCATATCGATGAAAATTGGCTTCCTCCTGATCAAGATAAAATCATTGAATATTTGAAAAAGGCTCCTAGTATGGTGGTCGCTTCAAATAAACGTGAAAAATGTCACGCTTGTGAGGAGACAATCAACACACTTGTATATCGGAGTGATGGTGTTTTATTTTGGCCAGATCGCCTCTCTCATTATGTAGAGAAACATTTTTTTAGGCTGCCAGATCGATTTGTACACCGCATCAGAGAACGTAATTACAAGACTCCTCCGCCAGATGATGTAGATATGGAGACTCTCGATTGGCCTTAAATCGACCGTCCTGGAAAAAAATGCGATCTATCTTAATCCTTGGGTTTTGAATGGGCTTAAGAGTCTATCTTGCTGACTCGTAGTTAGGGGATGCGATCGCCGTTTGAGCTACAATAAACCTAAGTTTCTACCGTTAATTTATAATGACATTACAAGACATACAAACGCAAGCACTACAACTCTCAACTAGCGATCGCTGGCAGTTAGTCCAAACTCTTTTAGAATCTCTCAAACGAGAAGCGTATCCCCAGCGAAAAAAGGGTAACCTATCTCGGTTACGAGGGATTGCAAAAACTTCAGCACCTACAGAAGAAAGGAATGCTAAAGAGGATTACATCACTTATTTGACTGAAAAATACAAGTAATGCGAATTCTGATTGATACTAACGTTGTGCTTGATTTCTTGCAAGAACGAGAACCCTTTGTGGACAGTGCAGCAAGATTATTTGAGCGCATTGATGCTGGAGAAATTGAAGGGTTCATTGCAGCAACAACAATAACAAACATTTACTACATTGTCCGTAAAACAGCAGGAAGACAAGTGGCTCAAGATGCGATCGCACAAGTTCTATCAGATCTCAACATTTGTCCCGTCAACTTAGATATACTCGAACAAGCTCTTCGGTTAAACTTTGAAGATTTTGAAGACGCAGTTCAGTATGTGTGTGCTGTAGGGTATAACGTTGATGCTATTGTAACTCGTGATGCTTCTGGATTTCTTAGTGCCGAGATCCCTGTAGTTCTACCGGAAAATTTTATGTGACGATAATCAACCAATGAATGGGATTAATCTGGACGGACTGAGCAATTTTCTCGCCCATAATTGACTTCTTTATTTCCCTGGGGATTGATCCATACACACCAAACGCCATCGGCTTGATGAATACGCCAGCGATGCATAATTTCGGCGTATAGGGTAAAGCAAAATAATAATCCGATACAGCCAAAACCAATGGCGATTAAAATTCGGTCTCGATCCATGATGAATTAATGATGTCTTTTTTTATAGGCGGCTAATCGTTTTTTGTGAGCAGATTTTAAGAGCTTGAGGCGATAGGGATCGAGGTCTTTGCGCCAACGAACTTGGGATAAGCCAATTTCTGCTCCATGTTCTTCTAAACATTTGAGCCATCCGCGACGAGTTTGGATAGCTTTCCAATCCTCAAAAAGTCCCCATTTTTCTTCTTGTTGGCTGAGTTTCTGGAATTTTTCAAACTGGGGATAGGTAGAATCAATAAATTGTTCTTTGCGGTGCAAGATAGGGGGATTGGGATGATCGTCATAGCTTTCATAATAGACGGCTAAATCTCGTAGGTCAATTTGCAGGATTGTTTTTAAGAGGGGGTGGGGAATTGGGTCAAAATCGGGATAAAAGAGATAGGAGATTTTGGGAAGATTGAGGTGAAATTTAATCAGGGTTGCTCCTTCGAGTCTGCCAATGGTTCGGTTGGCGCAGCCTTCATAAAGTCTTAAACGTGGATCGAGGGAGTCGAGATAATGGGAGTGGACGGTAAAGGCTTTGGGGGTGAATTTGCCAACGGGAGAGTTCTGACAGCAGCGAGAAATAAAGTCTAAGTCGCCTAAACTAAAGAGCATTTGATCGGCTAAAATACAGGCACTTTTATAGCTGCCAAATAAGCTTTGAATGTCTTGACGGATGCTGGGGGAGAGGTGGCGAAATTGGGGGCGATCGCTAAAATGAGACAGGGCGAGATAGACCAGGAAATCCTGACGGCGAGAGGTAGCGATTTTTTCCCATTCCTCTTCTTCAGTGACTTGGAGGACGAGTTGAAAGGCACGGCGAAATGTGCCAAACTCATCTAAGATGGGTGCTTCTGCGGCTAATTCTCCTCGTTTGGGCAGTCGTCCGCGATCGGTAAAAAATGCCATCAGAGGAGCGAGTAAATCTTGATAGTCTTCAAACCGGCGCACTTCCATGCGGATGCGAGGGGTGGAAAGGCGCGAATGGAAGCGGGAGGCGCGGAAAATCTCGGCTTGGGTGCGATCGCGAAATACGAAGTAAATCCCCAAATCTACAGGTACTGCATCGACCTCTAGGACGCGATCGATATAGGTTTTCAGCTCTTCCTGTTCATAATATTTCTGGAACGTATTGCGCTGGGTAATCACTCCATCAGCATAGGCCATCAGGCGATCGCTTGCTGCACTAATCAATACTTGCGCCGACACCACCAACACCTTTTGGGTTAACTCCCACGCTTTGACCAGCGCTTCCCGGCGTTCTCCCTGATCTTCAATCACATTAATCACATAGCCCAAATTGACAACATCAGCCTCATGGAGCGGCGTATCCGGGCGATAATAGGGGTCCCATCCACCACTGCTATACCCCTTCTTGGCAATCTGTTTAATATCCTCCCCATACCCGCATCCATAATCAAAAAACGTCGTTTCTGGAGTAAATAATTCCGCCTCCAACGCCAAACGCATCGGCCGGGATAACTCCTTGCGCACCATGGCCGCTTTATAGCTTTCAATCACTGGCGCATAGGTTGTATTTACCGTCGCTTCTATGGCAACGACCTGATGATCCTCAATTGTCACCCGATGCACCGATAACCATTTTTGCCAATGCTTTAATGTGCCAATAGAAAACCCACTCCGTTTATTTAAGAGTCCCCATTCTTCTTCCTGTTGGGTTAACTGGGCAAACTTCTCATACTGGGGATAATGGGGCGTAACAAAGGTTTCCTTACGGTGCAAAATGGGAGGATTATCGCTATTGCGGTAGTCGCGATAAACCGCTTTTTCCTGGGCAAAATCCACTTGTAAACTGGCGTGCAGACGAGGATGGGGGTCGTCGTCAAAATCGGGATAATAGAGATAGGAAATTTTCGCTTGATCGAGGTGAAATTTAATTAACGTCGGCGGTTCTATTTCTCCTGCTATTTGACGGCCGAGGGTTTCGTACTCTTGCAGTTGGGTATCAAGAGCATCCAGAGCCGTCAGATGAATATAGAGGGCATTGGGCAAGCGTTTGCCGATCGCACTCTGTTGGCAAAGACTTAAAATGTCAGCATGAGAGACCATCGCTTTGGAGAGACATCAGAGTTTTTCCTAGTGTACCTGGATTTGCAAACAGGGTCTGGAAGGTTGAGCGCTCCTTCGTCCGATCTCCCATGGACATGCATTTCCCCCTCTCGTTTTAGTCTATCTTCATCTTCATAAGGAGTTCCAATCTACACCTAAATATAATCTTCTTCATCTCTTCCCAGCTCCATTAACAATTAATGCCTGAAAGCCCTGAGAGTGAAAGGAGAAGGGTATTATTTGATTGACACCACCGCAGCCGGTAAAGCCAAAGCTGGGGAATCTGATTTAGGAGCTGATGCTAACTTTTTTTCTGAAGTTCCATTGCCCCCATCTTCACTGAGTAACACTTCTCGAATAAACCGTGCTAAAACTCGTTGGGCTAATCCACTGGCAATTTGTTGTCCCATTTGTTGGGTTTCGGGCTTGAATAAAACCTTGGGTAATAACGGCGCAATTTTTATGGGATCAAACCCTTGCGTTTCTTGCACAATTTGTAAAATTCGCTGCATATGTTCGATGTTTTTCCGATCTTCAGGATTACCTGTAGATAGGGGTGCAACGGGTTTTTGACCATTCATCCCTACTGTTTTCCGGAAACGATGACTGACATTTTCCAGAGTAGTACGTCCTAGGGTGTCTAAGCTTTTGACAATTTCCTCGACGATGCGATCGCGGATAAAACTGCCGCGATCGGAAAAAAGGAACTCAATTGTTTGATTTAATACTACATCTAAATCATAATCTTGACTATCACGGGCATTTTTGAGTAGATTTTCCAACCGATTCCAACGGAAACTGCCATCTTTGAATAATAAATCCCTTAAGGAGGTTCGCAATTCTGGAGATTGGTCAGTTAATAAACGTTTAGCCACATAGGGATACGCTTTACTCAAAACTTTAAAATTAGGATTCACATTAATGGCAATCCCTTCTAGCGTTACTAAAGATCGAATAATCAAGGCATAATAGGCGGGAACCCGAAACGGATAATCATACATCACCTGGGAGAGTTGATCAGTAATATTCTTAAAGTTCAACTCAGCCACAGATGCACCCAGAGCATCATTAAAAACTTTTGATAAAGCCGGAATAATCGGAGTTAAATCTGTATCTGGCGCGAGAAATTCTAGTTTGACATAATCATGGGCTAACCCGGAAAAATCGCGATTTACAAGATGCACGATCGCCTCAATTAGGCCATAGCGTTGATAGTCCTTGACCTCGCTCATCATGCCAAAATCCAGATAGACTAATTTCCCATCGCCAGAGGCGAGTAAGTTACCTGGATGGGGGTCAGCATGGAAAAACCCATGTTCGAGCAATTGTCGTAGGGAACATTCAACCCCCACTTCAATTAAATAGGACGCATCTAACCCTTGCTGGCGAATTTTCTCTAAATCGGTTAATTTTGTGCCCGTAATCCACTCCATCGTTAACACCCGACGATTGGTATATGGCCAATAAATCCGGGGCACATAAATATCCGGCAGATACCCATATAATTGCTCAAATCGTTCGGCATTTCTGCCTTCATGGGTATAATCCATTTCTTCATAAATGCGAGCGCCAAATTCATCGGCGATCGCCACTAAATCACTCCGCACGCGCCGACTTTTCTGTACCCAAGCGGCCAAAGAGCGGAGAATATACAAATCTAGAGAAATTTTTTCCCGTAAATCTGGACGTTGAACCTTGATCGCCACCGTTTCCCCAGATTTGAGCTTCCCTTTGTAAACCTGACCCAAAGAAGCGGCAGCTACGGGTTTAGTGCTAATTTCAGCATAAATAAATTCGGGGCGATCGCCTAACTCTTCCTCAATGAACTGATAAGCCACCTCATTCGGAAACGGCGGAAGTTGATCTTGAAGCCGGGTTAACTCCTCTAAAAACACTGGAGGCAGAAGATCCGGCCGAGTTGATAAGGCTTGCCCTACCTTAATATAGGCTGGGCCCAATCGAGTTAAGGTCTCTCGCAATTGAACCGCCCGCTGGCGCTCTTTTTTTTCCGAAGCTCCCCCGATACGTTTATCCCACCATAAGCCCACAACCAAGCCAAGAAAAGACCACACGAGCGCAATCATCCGTCCCCACACTTCCCAAGGACGGGAACGGTAAAAGTCCATCAACTCCTGCGGATCGTAATGGATCTCTGGGGGTTCCACCGCTGAATTATTGGATATAATCGTCTCTTCTGACATGGGACTAAAATGTGCAGAAGAAGAACTGGGACTCTGGAAGTCCTCGACTTTTGATAACCCCTGTTGATGGGAAGATGAAGATGGCATATTGACATTCATGACTTGAGGTGGGCTGGATCTATTACTGATTGTAAAGTAATTTTAACAATTCCCCCCCTTGAGACGCTCGATCAATTTTGTTCGGTTCCCTGGATCAAGTGCTTTTCTGGTAAGTAAGCCGTCTATGTTAATCTCCCTAAAAATTGAGAACTTTGCCCTTATCGATCGCCTAGAATTGGACTTTGCCCCAGGCTTAACCGTCTTCACTGGGGAGACTGGAGCGGGAAAATCCATTATTCTAGATGCCCTTGATGCTGCCCTAGGTGGCAAATTAAACCCTAAAGCGATCCGCTCAGGAGCGTCCCAAGGGTTAATTGAAGCTACGTTTACCCTTTCTCCCCTAGTTCGAGAATGGCTACAAGGGCAAGAAATAGACCCGATGGAAGACCAAACCCTCACCTGTAGTCGGGAGATCAAGATCTATCAAGGCACATGGCGATCGCGATCGCGCCTCAATGGAATTCTGGTCAACCGTCGGCAAATGGAAACCCTACGAGAATTATTAGCCAGCATTGCGGCTCAAGGACAAACCGTACAACTTGGAGATGCCATGCGACAGAGGCAATGGTTAGATCTCTATGGAGGGAGTGAACTCTTAGCCGTCCAACAACATGTAGCCATGGCTTATGAAACCAAGCAAAAACTAGCGGCTAAACTCCAGCGACAACGACAGGATGAACAATCTCGACTGCAACGGATTGACCTTTTAGAATATCAACTCACGGAGTTAAATCAGGCCCAACTCACCACAGCCGATGAATTAACCGAACTCGAACAAGAAAGTCAACGGCTCTCCCATAGTGTCGAACTGCAACAGAAAAGCTATCAAATTTATCAAGCTCTATATCAGGGCGATCGCTCCTTAGCTGCTGCCGATCTACTCGGAGAAGCCACCAGTTTGCTTGATGACATCCTTCCCTACGATCCCCAACTGCAACCGATTCTAGACTTAGTGAATGAAGCCCTGGTACAAGTTGAAGAAGCTGGACAACAAATCAATACCTATAGCGATCGTCTTGAAACTGACCCCGAACGCCTCGATAATGTGGAAGCACGGATTTTTGAACTTAAGCAAATCTGCCGTAAATATGGGCCATCCCTTTCAGAGTGCCTCACCTACTGGCAGACTATTCAAACCGAACTTGACGACCTCACCGCCACCAGTGAATCTCTAGAACAATTGGAAAAAGACGATCGACAAGCCTTAGACCACTTGAAAACATTATGTAATCAGCTACACTTACAGCGCCAAAAAGCTGCCGCTAAACTAGAGGCGCGTTTGGTTGAAGAACTCAAACCTCTAGCTATGGACAAAGTGCAATTCAAAGTCGCTCTTACGCCCATCCCCATTACAGCCACAGGCGGCGATCGCATCACTTTTGGTATAAGTACGAACCCTGGAGAACCCATTCAACCCTTAGCAACTACAGCTTCGGGAGGGGAAATGAGCCGCTTTTTGCTGGCTCTGACAGGCTGTTTTTCCCAGATTAACCCCGTCAATACCTTAGTATTTGACGAAATTGATGCTGGGGTCTCAGGACGAGTTGCAGAGGCGATCGCCGATAAGCTCCATCACCTCTCCCAACATCATCAAGTTCTGTGTGTCACCCACCAACCCTTAATTGCTTCCCTCGCCGATCATCATTTACAAGTCCGCAAAGAAACCATTACCGAAAATGCCGGCAACCATCCTAGAACAGTCGTTCGCGTCACCCTCCTCAACGATCAACAACGCTGTCAAGAACTCGCCCAACTCACCGGAGGTAACTCAGCCCTCGAAGCCCTATCCTTTGCCGAATCTCTGCTTCAACAAGCCAACAAAAAACGTCAACGCCATCATCAACCCTCCTAAACCGTGACTTTTCTTCCATGGTCTCCTCCCCCAAGCTACCTCAATTCCCCAAGAACGTAATCCCTTCCCCCATTTTTCGGTACACTGGGAAAACCCTCGACCCAGACCAAAGGAAGAGTGCACAGATCCAAGCTGTCATGGCTGCAAAATTCAATTGCGATTAAAATTAGGCTATCCTAACTCTTGAATCTTCCGGATTCGTCCTTTAAGATACACCTAACCGATGGTTCCCTTCTCTAAGCTGTAGCTTACTAAATTAAAAAAATGTGCCTTTAGGCCCTTGAGTTTCCCACTAAACGAAGACATAACTCTTAATATATCGGTGACATCTATGGCAACATCATCTTCCAACTCTCCTATTGTGGACACAACCGCCACCACGATCGATATTGATGCAATGAATGCGGATGGAACTCCTGTCCATGCCGTATCAGCAACAGTCATAGATGTAGAAGACAATGCTCCTCAACCCGCTCCGCCAGAACCCAATGAGTCCTCTGGCATTACCGGAGGACTAGTTACAACAGGAGGAGGGGGCGATTTTTCCAGTTTTTTAGCTCCCCTAAAAAAAGATACCTTTAAGCAAGTCGTCAGCGACGTTGAAGACAAGCTCAAAGTCGTAAATCAAACCCTATCGATGTTAGATAACCTCTTGGATAACCAGGGGTTTGATGCCATTCTTGATGAAATGCTGCGATCGATTACCCTAAAAACTGGAGAACTCCTTAATGCCGATCGCACCAGTATCTTTCTGTTTGATGAAGAAAAAAATGAACTCTTTACCATCGTTGCCAAAGATGAAAAAGGTAACGCCCTAGAAATTCGCATTCCCGCTGATAAAGGGATTGCTGGAGAAGTCGCCACCTTTCGCAAAGTCGTCAATATTCCCTACGACTTCTATGACGATCCGCGATCGACCACTGCTAAAGCCTTCGACAAAAAAAATGGCTATCGCACCTACACCATGGTCGCCATGCCCCTGGAGAATGAAGAAACTGGGGAATTAGTGGCAGTCGTACAACTGATTAATAAACTCCAAATCGATGCCGATCGCGAAGCCGAATTAGACGACAAAATCGATCTCAAAGGTTTCACCGCAGAAGATGAACAGGTCTTCAAAGAATTTGCTCCCTCCATTCGCTTAATTCTAGAATCTTCCAAATCCTTCTACGCAGCCACCCAACGGCAACGAGCAGCCTCTGCTCTTATGAACGCCGTCAACTCCCTCAGTAAAAGTAGCCTTGACCTAGAAGATACTCTAAAAAAGGTCATGGATCAGGCCAAAGAACTGATGAACGCCGACCGCAGTACCCTTTGGCTTCTTGACGAAGAAAAAGAAGAACTGTGGACTAAACTTCTTATTGCCGGAGAGTTACGCGAATTTCGCATTCCCAGAAGTGCCGGATTTGCCGGTATGGTAGCCGAATCTGGAGAACCCCTCTTAATCCCCTTTGATCTCTACAATGACCCCCGTTCTGAAACCTCCAAAAAAACAGACCAGACCACTAAGTATCGCACGTGTAGTATGCTCTGTATGCCTGTCTTTAATGCCGACGATCGACTCATTGGCGTAACCCAACTGATTAATAAGAAAAAACAAGGCGAATATCCCAACTACAACCCCGAAAACTGGCCGGAAGCTCCAGAGCAATGGAAATCTAGCTTTAATCGCAATGACCTAGAATTCATGCGAGCCTTTAACATTCAAGCAGGAGTGGCGCTACAAAATGCCAAGCTCTTCGATCAGGTCAAACAACAACAAAAAATGCAGGAAGATATCCTGCGCAGTTTGACCAATGGCGTGATTTCCACCAACAAAAATGGTCACATTATTGCCGCAAACCAATGTGCCAAAGAACTTTTAGGACTCGATGAAAGGGAACTCGAAGGGCAACTGCTCTGTCCCCTGATTCGGATCAAAGAAGGAGACTTTAAAAAATGGTTTGATGCCGCCCTTGCCCCTCAAGATAATAAGGAACGCCAGCAATTTTATCCCGATCAAACCCTGATTCTTTCGGGAGAAGATGGGGAAGATGTTGAGCAAAGTGTTAACCTTTCGATTAATTCGATGAATGATGCCCTTGATCCAACAAAAGTCAATGGTGCATTAGTAGTGATGGAAGACATCAGCGATGAAAAACAAGTCAAGAGCTTGATGTATCGCTATATGACCCCAGAAGTAGCTGAATCCCTACTCGCTAGTGGCGATACAGGACTTGGTGGAAAACGCAAAGAAGTCTCTGTCCTGTTTAGTGACATTCGCAGCTACACCACCTTGACGGAGAAATTGCAAGCGGAAGAAGTGGTCGCCATGCTCAACAGCTACTTTGAGGAAATGGTCGATTCGGTCTTCCGCTACGGTGGAACCTTGGATAAATATATTGGTGATGCTCTCATGGCCGTCTTTGGCTCTCCTGCACCCCTAGAAGATCACGCCTGGTGTGCCATGCAAACGGCTGTAGAAATGCGCTATCGCCTGGCTGAATATAACCAGAAACGGAAAGCACAAGGGCTAATGGAAATTAGCATTGGGATTGGCATT
This sequence comes from Roseofilum sp. Guam, assembly GCF_017746735.1. Taxonomy (NCBI): domain Bacteria; kingdom Bacillati; phylum Cyanobacteriota; class Cyanophyceae; order Desertifilales; family Desertifilaceae; genus Roseofilum; species Roseofilum sp. Guam. Next base: position 13,510 of record NZ_JAGHZN010000070.1, read on the forward strand.
CACTCCGATGTGGTCGTCAGTGGTAACATCGGCTCATCTAAGCGCATGGAATTAACCTCCATTGGTGATGGGGTGAATTTGGCTTCTCGTTTGGAAGGAACCAGTAAGCAATATGGAACCGATATTGTAATCAGCGAAAAAACGTACAGGAACTATGCCGATCGCGTCTATGTCCGAGAACTCGATAATATTACAGTGAAAGGGAAGAGCAAACCGGTCACCATTTATGAACTGTTAGGAATTCGAGAAGAGACTTCGGTAGTTGGCCGTCCCCTCACCGAGAAACAAGAAGCAGTGAAAACCCATTATGAACAGGGACGCAAGCACTATTTACAACCAGCCCACGATAAGTTGTCTTACAACGAAATCCTAGCGGTTTTGGAACAGTTAGAAGAGTTATCGGAATCAGAGTTGAAAAAAGTTTCCTATGATGAAACTCAGATGCTCTCCAAGATGCTGGCTCAGGTTGACCGGGAAGAGTTAATTGAGCTTTTAGGGGCAGCAACCTTAAAACGGATGTTGGAGGTAGACGATCTCAGTCGCAAAACGGTAACTGATACTTACTGGCAAACGACGTTACCAGAAAAAGTGAATGAACTCACTCCCCGTCAAGTGAAGAAATTGCTGCAAGCGAAAGTGTGTCAGTTTGTAGGAGCAGAGGAGACTCGGCAAATGTTGACTGAAGAAGCTCAGGAAATGTCTTCTGCTCAACTGCGCAAGTTTATTGATTTAGCTCGCGAACCATTTGCAGCTAAAGCTAAAGAGTCTTTCAAACAGGCTCAAGAGGAGTTTGAAAAGGTTCTCAATGCCGATCCCAATAATAAAGCGTCTAAATTGCATATTCAGCGCTGTATGCTCTATGAGGATAATCCACCAGATGAAACTTGGGATGGAGTCTGGAAACTCACGGAAAAATAGACCAAAACTCAAATGGCTTAAACTTACTTAAACTTAGGTCGCTTGACCGCGATCGCCTTTCTAGTCTAAATTAGTAAGAGTGGGTATTCTCAGAACATTGGGTGTAGAGGTAAACCAACTAGCTTAGGTAAGTCGCACCCATAAAACTCTGATTTCATCATTCTCATCACAAAAAATTGATTCAAGATTAAATTAACAGCGAATTGGGTTTATGAACGATGTGAACTGGCAGTCAAAATACAAAGATTGGATTGATAAAGTCCGTCTGTTCTTAACGCAAACTGCCCAAGCCTATCTATTAGATATACCGAGACTCCCAGAAACCCTTACGCCACAAATTACGCCCTTGTCGCGAAAAGCCAAAGAAATCAAGGAAATATACCAGGATGAGTCGGGGAATCTTCCAGAAGGAGATGTAGACCTATTGTGGGTTGACCAAGTTCACCAGTTCTTGCAAAAACTGTCCGACCTCTATTTAGCATCAAACCAGCCCTCTTCGCTTCACAACCACTTAGACTTATCCAGCCAAGCAAGAACCTTAGCCAAGGAAGCCAAACGAATTCAAGAACACCCGTCCCAGCCTAAATCCACCCATGGGAGTCCAGGTATAACCCCCAGTTCTGACCTAGATAAGCATGATTCTCTCCCCCCTTTATCTAGAGATGATATGAGTATTGAGGATTTGCAAAAAAAAATTAAAATTCAGTGGGCTAATAGCTCTAATCCTAATGCTCCTGAATGGCAACAGTTAATTGTCCTGTTGGATGTGGCTCAAGGACTGTATCGAAATTTAGTTTAACCGTTCGTGAAACCGATCGCCCCGAATAAGGAGAGTATAATAGCCTTTACAGGATTATTTTAGGTTCGTGATGCTCGATTGGTTGTTTAATGGCGCAAACCTTTTTGTGCTGCCTTTTTGGACGTTAATCATTGTCTTACCCAATTGGGGGGGAACTCGATGGGTAATGAAGTCATTCCTTCCCTTTGTGGCTCTAGCGGCTCTGTATGTGTATCTCTTGATTGGCACAATTGACGGGGAGTCAGCGGCAGCTTTGGCAAACCCCCAATTAGCCGATTTAGCTCGGTTATTTGCCAATCCGGAGGCAACCGCAACCGGTTGGGTACATTTTCTAGTGCTGGATTTATTTGTAGGGCGCTGGATTTATTGGGAAGGACAACGAACCGGAGTCTGGACTGTTCATTCCCTGATTCTCTGTTTATTCGCCGGACCCGTTGGCTTGCTCTCCCATATCCTCACCCAAACAATCAGTGAGCGATTCTTAACCCAATCTTCAGAATCAACAACTCCAGAAATGAGTTAATTAAAATAGAGGCGATTGTTGGTTTGACAACAATCTGGCGATCACAAATCCGTAAAATAGAAGCGAGGGGTCAATAACTCCCCTCCTATATCAAGTCTTGTTTTGTTCAATAGAGGTCATTAAACCCCCTTCTGTATGGAATCAGAAAGTGAGCTGGGAACTGGGGGCCAACCCCCAAAACCTAGGGTAGCAGATGTAATTGGCACAGCCATTGCCTTATTAACCTTGACCTTACCCTTGTGGGCGATCGCCTACTATTCTTCAGGTAATGTCAAAATTGTACCGGGTGTGGGCTATCCCTTACCGCAAGCCAGAGAATGACCCCTATGAACTAAAAAAATCCAACCGATTCAAAACGATTCATTCAGACCAAGCAGTTGGGATTGGTGACCATCTTCCCCTAAAATTTGATTCGGGGCAAGGAGGAGTCATCCTCCCCACTCCACTGATGCTATTTGGAGAAAACTCTTGGATTTATCACGGATTCCCGCCCAACCGAAACCTGGCTTATTGAGTGTATTGATCGAAATCACAGCCGGAAGCAAGAATAAGTACGAATATGATAAGGACTTACAAGCCTTTGCTCTAGACCGAGTATTGTATTCCTCTGTCCACTACCCCTATGATTATGGATTTATTCCCAATACCCTAGCTGATGATGGCGATCCTCTAGACGGTATGGTCATGATGGATGAACCTACCTTTCCAGGGTGTGTGATTGCTGCACGACCCATTGGGATGCTAGAAATGATCGATGGCGGCGATCGCGATGAAAAAATTCTCTGTGTTCCAGATAAAGACCCCCGGTATACAGGCGTAAAATCTCTCAACGATGTTCACCAACATAAACTCGATGAGATTGCTGAGTTCTTCAAGACTTACAAAAACTTGGAGAAGAAAGTCGTAGAGATCTTAGGCTGGAAAGATATCGATCAAGTTTTACCCTTGGTCGAAGAATGTATCAAAGCAGCCGCTAAATAATCATCCCTGGTCAAATTTTGACCATCCTCCCTAACCTTAACAGGCGTGACATCGGTAAAGTATCCGTTTGCTCACGTCTGGCGATCCTGGAATCACAAGATCCCCCCTGAAAAAATAAAATAAGGTAAAATCAGGGCATCTAGGTAACCTGAATCCCCAGAATGTTTGAGTATCTCTACCTTGAAGAGATACCAACCATCCAGAATTATCGATCAGGCAGTAACCTAGGTCTTAGGGTGCAACAAGTCTTAATCGCATAGACTTGAAACAAAGCGGTATTTATCAACATTGCTTAGACAACAGGAGATCAAGCACAGAAATCAATCAAAGTTAGGGTGGGAAATCTGGATCAGATCAGGTTAAGATGACCCCATATACGCTGTTTACATTTCTATCTCCTCTTGTTCATCCCTGTGAACTCCACTAGGAAACCTTAGAAGCAATGGCTAGGCTAGTAGGCACAAGACCACTTACGCTCTGGTCGTTTACAAGAACAATACTCAGCTAAACCCAGGCTAAATTTAGCGAAAGATGTCACAATCCGATCCCTCAGTTCCTGTTGTCAAACCTGCATCCAGCGCGGATTATACGGAATCCGTCGTTCCATCTCCCTTAACCATTAAATTCTGGGGGGTTCGAGGTGATATACCTACACCGGGTGAACAAACCGTCCGCTACGGTGGCAATACCTCCTGTGTTACCTTAGAAACCCCTCAACATTTTTTGATTTTTGATGCGGGTACTGGGGTTCGCGTTTTAGGTAAATACCTCTTAAGTCGGATGCCAGTGGAAGCGCATTTATTCCTGTCCCATTGTCAGTGGGATCGAATTCAGGGCTTTCCGTTTTTTGTGCCCGCATTTATTCCCATCAATCGGTTTTATGTGTATGGATCTTCAGCAGTGAATGGGGATTCGATGAAAGATCGGCTCAAAGAACAAATGCTTCCCCCTAACTTTCCCGTTCCGATTGAAATTATGGGATCGGATCTCAAGTTTTGTGATGTCGATCCAGGGCAAGTGCTAAAACTGGAAGCGATGGAAATTCATACCTGTTGTTTGAATCCGATTAATCAAACTTTGGGTTATCGCATTCACTATCAGAATCAAATTGTGGTTTACGCGACAGATATTGAAGCAGACACCAATGAACTCCATCCAGAATTGATTCAGTTGGCCCGAGAAGCGGATGTACTGATCTATGATACTCATACCTGGATGATGGATGAGCAAGGGGCCAAGGGTAATTCTCAACCGAAAGATTGGAATTGGAAAAGTGGTATTGAGGTAGCAAAAAAAGCTAAAGTGAAGCAGTTGGTAATGTTTCACCACGATCCAGGTTATACGGATGATTCTTTAGATGGGATTGAACGACAGATTCAGGCGGTTTTTCCCCAGGGTAAATTAGCCCGTGAAGGAATGGAAATCGTCATCCATTAGTCAATTAAGAATTAGAAGTTAAAGATAAAAAACGTGTATTCGATAAGGATTGGAAGAGGTCGCTGGTGAGGTTTAGGACATCGATTTTTAGGTGGCCATAAGAATAAATTGAGCCAGAGCTAGACAGGCTAAACGAAGTTTGAGAAGATAGACTGGGCGATCGCGATATAGCCCTCCTATCACCACACCTATGAACCAGCAAACCGTTGCCCTAAAGTGTTTTGAAATGCTTTTCGGGAAGTAATGCGCTCCAGATAAGCCACAATAGTGGGATAATCCCCATAATCGAGTTTGGCTAACATTTGGGCATAATACAAATAAGACGCTACTGCAACATCCGCCACATCTAGATTCGACCCCAATAGAAATGGCTGTTGGGATAAAAGCTGATTCAGTGGCTCTAACAAACGAGGTATTTCTCGATCGCGCATCGGGTAAAAATAATCCTGGCCCTAGGGTTGCATTGGCAAACAAAACCCATTGTACTCGTTGCGATCGCGCTTCTAAATCATCCGGTAAATCTCCATATTTTTCCGCCAGATACAGCAAAATCGCTCCAGACTCCCATATGGTAAAGTCCAGAAGTGTTGAACCTTGACATAAACATTTACATTCAACTGAAGAAAAGTCCCTAGTGAACCTGAGTTCGGGATAAGGAAAGGAGGATAGAGTAAGCTGAAAGTGACTAACCATCAGCACCATCCCCCGCAATGACTACTATAGTCAATTCGATTAAGGTTGAGACACTAGCATTTATCTATAACGTCGGTATCTGTAGGGGCGGCCGTTCGCCCCTACAATTATGTCTCACTGTTAACCGAATCGACTATAGCTTAGAAGAACTCTTCTGTGATGTCGACGACTTTTGTCAAATCTTTGAGGTGGCTTGGTCGCAAAAACTGCTCCAGTCTGGTCTGAAAAAGCGAAAACGACAGCGCTCAATGAGTTTGAGTGAAATAATGACCATACTAATTGAGTTCTATCAAAAGCCCTATCGAACCTTCAAAAGCTATTACCTCGAACAGATCTGTCAGCATTGGCATCAAGAATTTCCCGGCCTAGTGAGTTACCAACGTTTCATCGAGTGGATTCCCTTATCTCTCGTCCCTTTATGTGCTTATCTCAACAGTTATTTTGGTAGCTGCACGGAAATCAGCTTTATTGATGCTACCAAAAAAGAAAGTCTGTCACTCTCGTCGTATGAATCGCCATCGAGTCTTCAAAAAGTTAGCCGGTTGAGGTAAAACCTCTATGGGTTGGTTCTACGGATTTACAGCGCTTCGCGCTGTATTGAGGTACAATGGTTGAGGAAAAGATTTGATGGGTATGAAGAGACAATCAAAGCATATTCAGTAGATTTACCAGAAAAAATAGTCAAAGCTCATTCAATTGAAAAAGATTCAATTAGACAAGTAGCCGGGAGATTTGCGGTGAGCAAAAGCCTAGTCCAAAAATTGGTAAAACAAATAGAGGGAAATGTAAAACCCTTACGCCCAGGGAAGCCTCAGTTAAGTTATTTGAATAATGCTCAAGCTCAAGAACAAGTTAAAGGGCTGGTAGCACAACATCAAGATGCTACTTTAAGCGAACTGTGTGAATGATTTGCCAAGCTGACGGGAAATTGGGTAAGTCCGACCGCCATGTGCCGGTGTTTGCAAAAGCTAGGACTATCTCGTAAAAAAAAACGAGATACAGTAGCCAAGCAGCAACAGAAAGAGTACAAAAATTGAGAGTAGAATATTGGCAAAATATTAAAGAGGTAGAGGCAGAAAACCTGGTTTGTATAGACGAAACGGGGATTCTCCTGGGAGAAAATCGCCCTTATGGACGTTCTGCGGTAGGGACAAGAGTCAGAGAAATGAAACCCTTTTATAGAGGGTCAAAAGTTACCTTAGTAGGTGCAATTACTCAGGACAAAGTTTGAGCTTTGATGACCCTTGATGGCTCTTTAGATACCGCTGCATTTAAGGTGTTTGTTGACCATTTTCTCGTTCCTAAACTATGGCCAGGTGCCGTCGTTGCTATGGATAACTTGGCGATTCATAAAAGAGAATCTATTCGGGCAAAAATTGAAGAAGTTGGTGCGAGTATCATCTATTTATCTCCCTACTCTCCAGATTTTAATCCCATTGAAATGTGGTGGTCACAACTGAAGTCTTTTATTCTCGA
>NZ_JAGHZN010000071.1:0-19276 GCF_017746735.1 Roseofilum sp. Guam
TAGGAGCGGTGTGAAGGGAAACTTTCACGCACCGTTTTGAAGCCGAGTGCAAATGGTGACATTTGTGCTTAGGGCAACTACGCCAGACTTCTTATCCCGGAGCAGTAGCAAGAGGGCATTGATGAGTTTCCCAGAGCTGTTTCCCAACTTGCCCAAGGCAGACGCAGCAGAGATACGCACGTCAGAATTTTCATCCTGGAGCCACTCCAAGAGAAGATTAATTACGACTTCCTTCTCCCCTAATGCAATTTGATATTTCCACAATCGCTCTTCATCAATTTGCTTCGCTTTCTCCTTGAGTAGTTGTAGGGCTTGTGCCTGAAAATCAGTTTCATTCAGGCTACAAAGGGTTTGAAAAACTTGCCCAGAAACGCGATCTCCAACTTGCGCTGTTTTGCGAATTTCCAAATCCACTAATCGTTCCACAATCTCCTGGCACAGATTCCCATTGGCAACCTGCAAATCTTTGAGATTTTCCCCCAGACATTGACCAGCCAAGATTAAATCGCGGTGCAGCCAGGCTTCATACTCGCTGTTTTGCTTGAGAATAGCAGTAATTGCTTTAGCAGCTTTTTTCGGCCTTTGTTGGGCAATCAATAGTAATAATACTTCTTCCCAGTGAGGGTCATGGATATGGTCTTGAATGCAATCGGTAATAATTGAAAAATCACTCTCGTTATCCGCTTGATAGTCAATTTCTTGGGCACAGAGATATTCCTGAAAAGTCTTATGCACAAATGCATAGCAATCCGTTCCTTGCTCATTCAGGAGTCCGGTGCGCTCTCGAATTAATCCCACAAAACGTTCTGCTTCTTCTCGTGCCTGGTAGAGTTGAACTTGTTTGAGCATTTTAATGTCCCAGCTCAATTGCTCAATCAGTTCCTCACAATCAATTAATGTCCCTCCTTCAGTATCTCCCGTACTGCCCTGACTATGAATCCAATAGGCAAGCCTTTCCATCAGCCGTCGTAAGTCATCTAAATCCAGATACTCAAAGACTTCTCGACTACTAATTTCTTTATTCGCATCCCAAGAAGTTAACAGGGTCTCAACCGCTTTGTCATAGAGTTTGTACCGATCTTTGGGCAATAGAGCTTGATAACGATGAATCAGGGCAATAATTGTCAACAGCAATGGATTTTTGGCCAGCAACTTAATTCGGTCATTCTGGTTCAGAGCCTTGGTCAAACTCTCCTTGCGCCGTTCAGCTTCGGCTTTATCTTGAAACCGGCTCTCATACCAGCGATCCATAAATTCCTGAATTTTGTCATCATCAAAAGGCTGAAGCTGATAATGGGGAAATTCATCAGTACGGAAAAAGTCCCGCTTGTAACCCGCCGGACGAGAGGTGATAATGGCGATATTTTGCTTAAATTGTTCTTGCCCTAAAAAACTTTCAATTTTACGGACAACTTCATAGCGCTTACTTTCTTCCGCCACTTCATCCAAACCATCAAGTAAAATCAATGCTCGTCCATCCAATAACCAATGTTCAAAGAAACCCGTAGGGAGAGAATAGACTTCAAGGTTTTTCGCAAAATATCGTGCATATTCTAAGATGCTCAGTTCCGGTTGCCTCGCTAAATCTCGAATCGGAATCAAGATCGGCAACCAGTCTTTTTCTTCGCTCAATTCTAATTGCTTGGGCTTGTTTTGCGCCAGCATCACCGCAAAATAGCTCATCAATGTGCTTTTACCCGAACCTGGCGCACCCAGTAATACCAATTTTTTCGACTGGTTTTGGTTCAATAACTGTTGAGCTAAAAAAACTTGCCCAAACCGGTTGTCTAGTTGAGAAAGATATCGCTGTTCCTGGAGTAATTCTACCTGACGGCTGTGTTCTCTGTTACTCTCAACCTTAAAATTCTCTATCTCCCTTGCTCTTTGTTCTAAACTAGCAGCCTGCTGCTCTTCCCTCACCTCTGGCATCACGAAAATCTGAGCCAATTTTTCTGATTTTTCGATCGCCTGTCCAGCAACATCAATTCCGCCAAACTTAATATTGTCAAATCGATGCGCCAGTCGTGCTAAATAATTGTCTTTAGCCACCAGAAACTTTGAATAATTACTGGTTTCGGTAAAATACTTCTCTGCAAATGCCGAGAGCCAGGGTTCTATTCTATCTTCGATAGGATTAAGATCAACTGGATTATATTCTTTTGATAAACGTTTAAATTCTGCAACAAGCACGGGAATTGATATAATCCCACCATTCTCTGTAAATGGTTGTTTTAGTTCCTGTAGTACGGCTTCCTTTTGGAAAAACTCTTGCAAAAATGTTGGTACACCCCTCAAAGCATCAGGAGAAGACTTAAAAAACAACTGTTGATCGTGTGGACATTGATTTTCTTGTTGTTGTGCCGCCTCAATTCCAGCTCTCAAAGCCTTCTCCAGTTCCGTCGGATTTAATTTTTGTTGAATGTTATCTTTGGCGAACTGAAATAAGGGTCGTGCAACTACGTTGGCGATTGTTGCTATATCTATAGACATCGTTCAGCTTTGGATTGATCTTATTGTTGATTATGACACAGGCTCAACCCTGTGGTGGCGATCGCAGGGAAGCCACAATCCTCATCTTCTGATATGAAATCCTTAATGCTTGCTACAATGCCTACCCTACCGTAGAGACAAGGGGTGCCTTATCTCTACCATGTCTTCTCTCTATTATCTCGATATCCCTTTAATTCGGTGCTAATTCTGTATTTAGCTCATTCACCGCTTTGGGAACACGCGGTTGGGTATTCTCTCTAGGGGGAAAATCAAATAAGTCCCGCAGAGCATCATCAACCTGTTCAAAGGCGATATTACCCGTTTCTTCAAAAACCCGGTTACCTTGGCGATCGAAGAGGATAGTTTGAGGCACTTTACCCTTATAGTAGTAGGCCGGTTGCATGGGGTCTGTACTCGCATCAAAGATAATTTGATCCACACTTAAGGGCACAAAATTAACAATTCGCCCATAATAAGCTTGAAGCTGAGAGACAACCGACGCATACTGCTTGCAATCTCGGCTATCATCAAGATAGAAGATTAATAAGGTCGCCCGATCTTGTTTTAGGGAATCTGCAAAGGCAACTCTAGGGGGAACCAGGGAACCATTGCCCCCATAGAGGGCAAAAATATTACCATCAAAGGTATCTACATTCATGCCAGCGATCGCCTGTGGTGTGCCCAAACCCAAGAGCCAAGTTACACAGAGTACCATCAGCAAAAAACATCCACTCACAAACGTCTGTTTCCATCGATCAATTAAATTCAATAGCATTTTATTACGGATTCCCAACACACTCAATGGATAAAGAACTATAGGATCAAACAAAGGCTACCATACTTTCGGTCTATTCTCCGAGAAAGTTAAGTCCCGTTCCCTAAGTTCTCTTAATTCCTGTTTTCATTGTTGATCATCTTCTTTTTTCCTATTCTTATGTTAACCATGACTCGCGATCATATTCAGAAGCTGGGAGCCTCTTTAAGACCCATTCGCCAGAACTTGTTAAAATTTGACGAACATCAGGGGATTCTACGCTTTTGGTATCAGGGAGAAGAGCCTTATTTTGATGTTTTTTTTGATATTCAAGATCAAGAACTGATTTGGTTTCAGTTGACTTTCAGAGGAAAATGCTTAACTTGGCATCAAGATCAGGGTCTAGAAACTGGGTTTACAGAAGAAGTGAATGTAGCACCCGAACGGTATCCTGCGAGTAAACTAATCAAACCGGAAGCCCATCTCGATCGTGAATTTGTTGATTTAGTTCACGATATTTTGCTCACTCGCTCGACAGAATATCCCTTTGATTTAGCCCTAAAAATATTTGAGTAATGGGTAATAGTTTGTCTCGATATTTCCATGTCTCCCCATTCCCCTACTTCGGCCGCTCGCCATTGCCACTTAACCGACTGTCTGACCAAGAATTACCAATTCCTTGCAGCACTCCCCGCGCGACTAAACCGATACCTCTGCCAATAATATGGGTTAGGATATAGATTAAAACTTGACCGACTGAGCCAACTAACGCTTGCAGTCGGGGGGCGATCGCGTCGCGCCCTTCGAGCATTAAGGTTACCCCTAAAGACCACCCGTTTAACTGGTCTAATTCTTCCCGTCTGGGGGCATAAATGGAGACTTTTTGAATCCCTCGTGCCTCTAAAACCAATAAGGAATACTGACTTTCAAAAATTGCTTTTGGTTCGCCAAACCACTGTTGTTGCCGAGATTTCCAGGATAAATCATTCCGAAATCGTTCAATCTTGCGGCTGGTGATTAGCTCTTGATCGTAAAAGATCTGCTTAACTGCTACGACATCTGCAAAATGATTTAAAAGAGGATTAACCACACTATTGCCGAGCTGAACAATCAGATTTTGGGTTAACATTTCCGCTCGCTTTTGCGCTTCTGGTGTGCCTGCCGCATATAAGCGATTATCAATCATTAAGGGGATTTCATAGACTAAATAATTCAGCAAGTCTATAAATAAGGGGACTTTTTCTAAGTACTCTGCTTGAATTCGGTCAATATCCTGCAACAAAATGGGGACAATTTCCACTTCTGACCCTTTGACCATAATTCGCGAATATTTTCCAAAAAACTGAGTCACAACCGCTGACCATAAATCACGCAGGAAATCTAGTTTTTTCGAGAGCAATTGATCGCCTTGAATCTGGGAGAATTTTAAATCCTCAAGCAGAACTTCCCATTCTTCTAAAATGACTTGCAAGAGTTCTTGCCGTTTTTGTGGTTTTAAGATATCTAGCTCTAGGGGGGTATGCGTTAAATTATTGAGCTGGAATTGTAGATGAGTCGCCGTAGTTTCTAAGACTTGCTGACGGGGGGAAATGGGGATTAAGGATTCACTCCATTCTGGATCTGAGCTGGAGGACTGAGCAGGAACGAGGGATTGATTTGGATAGATTCCAGGATTGGGGCGATCGCCATTATTGTCTGTCGTTTCCTGAAATTCTACCGCTTCTAAGCGGGGCGCTAACAACCAATGAATACACCATCGAGCAGTGAATAGTTCCCGCAGCCGTCCGCGAATCACAACCCGCTCTAATACCGATAAACCCGGTTGATTGAGTTGCGCTTTTAACTTAGCTTCTACGTCCGAGATCGCTTTGATGCCCCAGAGATACCACCGATGTTTTACCCGAGTCCACCAGGACGGGCGATCGCCCTTCGATGAAGATGGATCGACACTCACCTGATAGGATTCTCCCATCGCCACCTGTTTGAGCATCGCTACCAACTGGCTCCGATCTGCCGTTTTGGGACAATAGCCATCAACACCCACCGCTCGTGTCCTTTGCCAACTGACTGTTCCTGGATCGGTCAACAAAACCAGCCGATAGTGGGGATAACTCGTTTTCAGCGTTTGACAAAACCGCAGGAGAGCATTCTGAGTTAGGGAGGTTTCTAGGGCAGTATCGATCGCAATAATCCCCACCCCAGGGCGATCGCTCATCGATAACCGTTGGGCTTGCAGATAGGTTAAGGCTTCATTCGGCGTTTCCACTTCAGCCATCACCGTAATCTCAGGATACGATTCCAAGGCCACCTGAAGTCCCAGCCGAAAGATCCGACTGGGAACGATTAATAACAGGGAAATGGAAGAGGGTTGAGAATTGCTCATGGGATATTTGATTTAAGAGACAAGTGAGAGGTTGACCAGCTCAGGGGAAAACCAACACTTTGCTCAACCCCTCCTTAAAACTGTGGCTCAGGACTATAATCCAAAGGTTCAGGAGCCGATTCATAAACGGGTTCTGGTTCTTGATAGACTGGCTCTTGATAGACTGGCTCTTGGTAAACGGGTGGCTGATAAACCGGTTCTTGATAAACCGGTTCTTGGTAAACCGGCTCTTGATAGACCGGTTCTTGATAGACCGGTTCTTGATAAACCGGCTCTTGATAAACCGGAGCTGGAGGAGTATAGAGAGAATCCAGTGTCGCTTGCCAGCGGGCGATCGCATCTTGAGCCTCATAATACAGCGGTCTACCCCAACCGATACGAGACGCTGCGCCAATGGCTTCACTGTAGCGACCTAAAGATGCTAAATATTCAGCATCCCTGAGATCTGCATCATCCTGAGCCGTTTGAATTTCTACCTCCCACTCATAAATAATATCTTGGGCTTGACCATATAACGCACGATCTGAGGTGATTTTTTCCGCCATCTCAATGGCTTCCCACAAATCTCCCGCCTTAGCCAACGATTTCGCCCGATCCAGAATTGGCCGATCCTCAATAATTTCAATCCGCTTATTCCATTCAGCAATTAAGGTTTGAGCCTCAATGCGTAGGGGATGACCTCGCTCAATCTCAGCCGCTAAGGTTCTGGCTTGTTCAAAATCCTCCAAGGTTTCTCCTGCTGCCACATGCCGAGCCATGGCTAAAACGGGTCGAGCCTCTAAGCGCTCTACTTCCTTGCGCCAATGGGCGACTTTAGTCTGGGCTTGAATGCGCCGAGGACGGTCAACGGAGACCATTTGAGCAAAATTTTCCGCTTGTTTCAGGGCAACGGGTTGGCCAACACTGGCAATTAGATTCGCAAATTGAATTTGCACTTCATCTTGGACTTGCTCTTGCCACTGGTCAATTTTGCCTTGAGCTTCCTCATAGAGGGGGCGATCGGGTTTAATTTGAGCCGCTTGAGTTTGAGCCGCTAAAAATGCCCCTAGATTATCCTCTTGAACTGTATCGATCGCTTCTCCTAAGAGAATGAAATCTTGAGCTTCCGCATAGCGAGAGGAATAACTGGGAATACGTTCGGCAATGGCGATCGCCCCTTCGAGATCGTCCTCTTCTAAGCGCTCTTCTGCCTTTTCCAAAAGTTCGCGACTCCAAGTTGCGATTTCCTTAAGCGCCGTTTGGCGAGCCAAGCTATCAGCCGGAATCTTATTCACCCGCTCCATGGCTTCCACCAAGTCCTCAACCGTACCATAGCTGGCCCAAGCGCGAGCATCCTTAAGCTGCTTCTGGTATTGTTTTTCTGTAGCAATTAATTGAGTCACTTCCACAAATCGTTCTTGACTCCAGAAGGGATCTTTGAGTTTACCCAACCGAGACAACTGTTGATAAGCCACCGTCCAATTTTGATTTTCTATGGACTCAAGTGCTTTCTGATAAATTTCTTGACCGGTATCCCAGTCGGCTTGCCATAACTCAATTTTTGTTTGAGCCTCCGCATATAAGGGGCTACTCTCCGGGACTTTACTGGCCATCTCGATCGCTTTTTCCAGATTACCCGCCTGTATTTCCCGACGGGCAAACTCTAAAATTGCGTTAGACCAATTGCTCATCAAACGCTGACTTTCAGCATAGAGAGAATGGTTAGAATCCCATTGATCCACAAAAGCGATCGCCGATTCTAGATCCTCTAGTGTGCCAGACAGAGCTTGTTGTTCTACACAATAGAGCTGCTCGCCATCAGCCGCTAATGGCGACAATTCTTTACAATCTGGAGTGGGTGGCACACGAGTTAGCAGCCAAGTGGCAACAAACCCAGCCGTACCAAACATGAGGATAATCATTAGCCATAATAGAGATAGTCCCATGGCATTAAGGGTTGTATTTTGGGTTGAGGGACTCGATGGAGTCTCTTGGGGGGGGTTAATGGCGGTTGAAACTTCTTTCATAGACCTTGGGAGAAACGGGATAACGAATGTACTTAATAAAGAAGACGCAGATGTAATTTAAGTCATTAAACTGGGTTTCAATCGTTTAGAAAAGAGGCCAATCCGCATTCACAGGGGGAAATCCGGATCGAGTCCAGGGCGATCGCCAAATATTAGATATAGACTAACCAGAGTAGCCTAGGGTCTCTGGTCTTGTTCTAGAGTTTAACCGTTGTTTAGTGTAATGGGTTTTGGTCTTTAAAATCCTTGAAAGAGCCTATGCCACACTCACTCTTGTGTCCTCTAACCTTCGTTCTGTATAGTTTAAGTCATAAGATAACGGTTAAGCCAAGCACCCCGATCAACCTTAGCTTCCGTTGGTAATTGTTCTCAAGTTCTCCTATTCGGAAGTCAATCCCTCAATTCAGGAGCCTCCCCCGATGTCATCAAGATCTTTTGATTGTTAACGTGGGAGGGGTAATCTGAATAAACGCCTTGTTTCTTATCTTCTCTAAAACTAGCCGTCAGACTATTCGCGATCCACAACCTGTAGAATGAACTTCAAGATTTATGATTGGCTTCAAGCATCCCATCTTAGCCTTGGCTCGATTCAGCCAAGCCTATCCCTCTTTAAATCTACCTCTACACCCGATCGAGTTCATGATGCGCCCATTACAATTAACCTTCATCAGTTAAGCCAAGCTGATTTAGCCGGTGTGGCGTTTCGACTGGTGCAAGCCCTACATGAGGAACAGTTGACCGGTTTCCACACCAATATTCTGGCGGAATTTCTGGCAAGACCTCTTTCGATTGGGCGATCGCATCTTCGCCCCTTAAGCCAACTGACGGGTGCCATGATCCACGTCGAAAGTCAGTATAAACCAATGCCTCGTAATCATAGCACCTGGTTAGCCCTGGAAATTGCTTATCTTGATGGTTTAGAAAACCTATTGATTCAAGAAGAAACCCTGTGCAAACCTTGGTTAAATCGCAGTTGGATCGCTCAATTCCCCCCTTCTTCATCCACCGAAACTGAGCAGACCCCTTGGGTTTCCCAACTCGAAATTATTCACCGTAAACGGCTCACGGATTTAGAAACTGAAAAAATTCTCTCTGATTTAGATCATGCTCCCATTATTGCTCACATTCATCAAGTCATTCAAGCTTGGTTAGTCGCTAATGGCGCGGAGGATCGGGAGAGCCAATTATTAGTGCAACGGCTCCATCAAGGCTTATTCGGACAATTACTCAAAACCGTTGCCCAATATCATATTTATTTACCTCAACTGCAAAAATTTGTCCGTATTGGCGATTCTAGTCAGGGATTTTATGGAGCTGGAGTAGGAGATTATGAACTTTTAGAAGTGGCTTCTCCAGGGGCACGGGCAATCATTGATTTGCCGAGAGAATTCTATCGTGCCGATCTGCGAATCAATCTAGCTTTCCCCTGTTTTGAAGAATCATTTTCTTGGTCTCAATTATATGTTATTCCCAAAGGATTGCCCACCAATTGTCTAGAATCTGAAAAAAGTGTTTCCTTACTCAATTGGGCGAATCAACAGCTTGCCGATACCTATAGTTTAGCCCTCATTGAGGGCCCCTCTGGTTTAGGGAAAACTCGCTTTTGTCAATGGTGGGCGGCGGAAATTGCCCAAAAAACCTATCCTGAATGGATGCCGATTGTCATTTCCCTCGGTTCAATTCAGTTGGGAAACTCCCTAGAAGAAACCTTGGATTCTGCATTTAAAAAAGCAGAATTCACCCGCAATGATGGTTGGTTAAAACCAGGATTTCCCCCTTGCGTCCTCATTTTGGATAGTTTGGATTCTATGCCCTATGGGTGTGTGGGGGATGACCCTTATCAGAAATTACTCGAACAAATTGCTCAATTTCAACACAAACACCGCGATCCGAGGGGCTGGCCTCGGCATAAAATTGTTTTAACCAGTCGGTCTGATTTTCGTTCCCGTTTGGCTTTAGAGCAAAAAATCCAAAGGATGGGCACTCAGAAGCCAGAAGCAGATGTGGCGTTCCTCAATGGGGTATTGAAAACTCGATTTCCCTTGAAGATATCCCGATTTCAGATCGAGCCAATGGATTTAGAATCCGTGCAAGAATGGTTTAAGAATTGGTCAAAGTTGCAAAGTCGGGAAATTGCTAAATCCTATTTTGATTTCCTCAAACAAGCCGGATTATTCAGTAATAAAACCGCAGCCAAAGAATTAGCAGCTATGGCGCGCCAACCCTTAATGTTGTATCTATTGGGTGTTTTGCATCGGGATGGTTTTTTCGAGAAAGATTTAATTGATATTCCGTTTCCAGGGGTAAAACTAGAAATCTACGATCGCATGATGACCTGGTTGCTGGGTGAAATTACCTCCGGACGATTGCGGGGGAGACAGACCCAAAAACTGATTCGCATCGGTTTAGGTCATGCGGGACGATCGCAAGAAACTATATCCCGTTTTCTCAAAAGTCGCTCACCCTTCAATCTGCGTATCCTGTGCCAAAATGCCGCTCTAATTTTACTCCAAAGTGGACAACAGACCCTCAACAGCACTCACCTGAAAGCTAAACTGAACCTTGCCGAATCTGAACCCTTAGATTTACCCTCCTTTTTATTTCAGGAGACCCCAAAACCCCACCGGCAAACCATTGAATATCAATTTACCCATCGTAGTTTCGGTGAATACTTGGCCATTGAGGCGATCGCCAAACAGCTTCAGCCTCTCCTCGATCCCAGTCAAGAATTTGACCTGCACGCCATTGCCCAAATCCTCTATCCTCTGCTCGGATTTGGCCTGCTTCCTTACAACAGTGAAGACCTACTGCTAGAGCGACTGCAACGAGAGCAAAACAATTATCCCCAGTCTTTCAATTTAAGCACTCTGTGCGATCGGTTGGATCGGTTCTGGGCCAGCTACTGCCAAGCCCAATGGATCAACACCTCCATCCCCAAACAAGCTCACGATCGCTTCCAATCCCTTGGAAACCCCATCAATATCCTGCAAGTGGATGCCATCCTTGGTATCAATCTGCTTCTTCTGATCGCCGTCTTCGCTCGTGCTACGTCTACTTCCTTCTACCCCTGTGGTATCCCCGATCGCCTTACCATTGATCTCAAGCTGCAAATTGGGGCCACAACCCTGGGCCGTTGGCTTCCGTACAACCCCAATCAACTCCTCACTTTAGCTGGCCGAGCATCGATCTTAGCCCCCCTCACCTTTTGGCAACGTCTGGGACGAGACTTCCATCACCTTCAGCTCCCTTGGGTCAACTTACAACATGCCATCTTACCCAAAAGTCACCTGCAAAACACTAACCTCCAGGGTGCGAACCTCCAAGGAGCCAACCTGAGTGGGGCCCAACTCCAAGAAGCCAACCTATCTGGTGCGGACTTATCCGGTGCTGACCTATCCAACGCCAACCTATCAAGAGCTAATCTGAGCATGGCTAACCTAGCTGGAGCCAAATTACAAGGCACGGTTTTAGAAGAGACTAACTTTAGCAACGCTTGTCTCTACCAGGCACTCATCGATCCCCAACATCATAATTTCATTCAATCCCAAGGAGTCTTTTGGACTTGGGAACAATATTGTGCCTACCAAGAAGCCAGTTGGACAGAAAACGAAAACAACTCCAATCTGCCCCAAGTACCGTCTGATTCAGATTTCTTACCCCCAATTGAAATCGCTGAAGACGAAACAGTAGCCTTTGAATCGGGATCGTATTTCAATCGGTCAGACCAATCAACAATTGAAGATATAGACGCTCCAGAAGAGATCGAGCATCTGCTCACGGCTGCCTATATGCCCGATCAAATTCCGGATGGCGATGGAGATCAATATGATGATGATGGGACTGAAACGATTGTATATACCCCACCTCCTGCTCAAGATATTGAAGGTGAAAGCATCCGTTATCAACCCCCTGATGATGTCTGAATCCGTTTAATTTGGCTAAAAATCACCTCTCATGCCGAGTTGGGGGACAAACCCTGTTTCTTCAATGACATAAATTGTAGTGGTGCCACTCACTTCATTGGTGACAACTAACAAAAGACTATTATTACTGGTTTAGGGAGATCGGTATAATTTGGATAGTGATTTTTAGAGTGGGTAAATCCTTAAAGGTCACAGAAAATATTGTTTTTTGATTGGTGATTTTTCCCATCAATTACAAGTTTATTGCTCACTTTATCATAGACAGATTGCACTCCATAACGAGATTTACTGCCAACTGTCCCAATTTTCATTCAGAATTGAGGTATTGGGAAAAGCGATCGGATTCCCTTGATTCACTAACCGTTGTTGCAAGACTTCTAATTGGGGTTCTGGTGCGGGTAAATTATCGACTAATTCATAAGGCATCAGATCGTTTTCGAGGGCAAAAACGACCGTATTCCCGGCTGCTGCACCAACTGACCATTCAAAGGAATGCACCCGATAGGCAGCCGCCGCAATATGGCTGGCGGCGATACTTTTACCGGCAATTAACAGGTTATTTAATTGTTGGGGAATCATGGCTCGCAGGGGAATTTGGAAGGGGTAAGCCGTCCCTGCGCCTTGACGTTCTCCTTCGCGCTCGGTGTTACCGGGTTTTTCCGGAGGACTTTGCGTCATGCAGGGGTGAAAGTCGATCGCATAGTGACCAATGCCAACAGAATCTGGAAAGATAGTGGAGCGGGTGCGACGTTGGGGAGGGTTAGGTAGGGCATCAGATTGCAGAACCTCGATCGCCTCTAATCCGGCGATCGCGGCTCGAAAGGCTCTGTATTCCTCTGGGGGTAAGGCTTGGCTATAATATTCATCGGTATATCCCTGGCGAGAAATATCAATTTCCCAGATGGTAAACCCATCAGGATGGGCCCAACTGGGACGACCAATAATCCGTCGTCCTTCACGCATATAGGGGTATTTCGACAGTCCATGAGCGGTTCCCATGGGAGAGTCTAACCCAGATAAAAAGCGATAATTGGGATGGAGTTCTTTAAATCCATCTCCCAATTGAGAATCCGTGGTTCCCGCAACCAACCAGTAATAAAATCCCAAAGCATGTTCTTCGGCTTTGCGTAAAGCATCGACGCGCAGTCCTCCCAGCCATCCCCCAGGCTGCAATTGACCGGTGGCTTGCAGTTGGTTTGGAGTATAAATAAAGTTATCAATTGAAGTCCCTGGACGGTAATCATTGCCCCATGTCCAGTTTTGCATCCCGATATCCCCAGGGGTGGGTTTTGTAAAACCAATGCCTCTGAATTTCGTGGCTTCTCCTGTGGTTGGACTCCAGATCCGGCGATAGGTAAACACCAGATCGAAACTGGCTAGGCGCTCTAATTCGTAGCTATAGTAAGGGGCATATTGGGGGTAAAAGTCTGGCATCACCTGGGGTTGCGGTTCGTCCATGGTTTCCATGGCGAAGGTGTAGGTAAAGCCTTGGGTACAGTAGGGATTGCCGGTTTCACTCGATGAAGAGGGTTCTAGGGGCGATCGCGGATCGATCCCCAAACGGTGAGGAATATTGGTGAGTCCAATTAATTCCCCGGTTTCCGTCGCATCGATGACATACCAGGGTTTATCTTGGGGTGCAATGAAGCGGATAATACTTTTAGTCAGATACTCGGAATTGTCGTAAGTATAAGCATCTTCTAGGGTTTGGGAGAGAAAGCGGGTATTTAGGGGCGGTGCGCCTGGTGCGGCTTGGTGTTGAATGGCACTTGCTGCTTGAATGAGGGTGCGATCGCCATTATAATCGAGGTCTTTCACCACCGTATTGGGATACCAATGCAGCGTTCCTTTCCCCTGTTTTGCCGCAGTTTCCAGCATCTCCATCAGGATCAAATGACCATCTTTCGGCAGAAAACAGGAGACACTCACCCAACACTGACCTGGATTAAGCTTGCCATAGGTTTGGAAGATGCGATCGCGCAACTCCAAATACCCGCGAGAATAAAACAATTGCGCTCTTTGTGTCGTTCTCTCATCTAACGCCGAAGTTCCCTGGGAAGAAATTTGACCCCCTACCCAGTCCGTCAACTCCGTCAGGCAAACCGTTTTACCTCCGAGCAACGCCTCATAAGCAGTCGCCGTACCTGCCAGTCCCCCACCCACTACCAGTACATCACAGGAGACGGTTCGATCCGGTTCCGGGGATGCCAGTGCCGCACTTGACGAGAATCCGGTAATAATTAAAGTAGATAGCAATCCTAGGTATTTTTTCATTTGAGATGAAAATGCCATAGAGCATTCTCATATTGTAAGTCACCAATTCGTTAATATAGCATACAAGTACCCGCAGTTATCTATTGCTCTAACAAAAACCCTATTACGATTAATCTTATGACTTCCCTCATCTGTAACCCTCGACAAACTGAAGTTTTCTTACCACTCTGGCAACACTGTAGTTGGGCAAACTATGAGGTTTGGCGCGATCGCGACTGTCCCGAAAAAATCAAGCTATACTACTACCAATATAAACTCTTAGTCCAGATGGGTTCAGACGGAATAAATAACTGCAATACTGGCGATTTATTCACCATATTTTTTTGGATCTGGTGCAGTCAAAAGCAAAATCAAAACTTTAGCTCTTTTGGTGGCTGTTTACTAGAAAAATCGCAACACAGTGCTGCTGCACCCGATCTAGTTCTCTATATTGGAGACAATTATCCCACCTGGAATCCTGAAGACAAACGCTATATTGATTTAGATCGATCTGGTTGGTGAAATTTCCGATACCACCTTATCGAGCGATTTGGATCAGAAAAAACACTTGTATGCTTCTTTCTGTATCCCTGAATATTGGGTGATTGATGTTAAAGGATAGCGAGTGTTTGCCTTCAAGCTACAAGACGATAACCAATATAAAGAGTGCGATTATTCCCAAGGTTTATCTGGTTTACCCATAGCTCTTCTTGAACAAACCCTTCTTCATCTACAAGAAGCCAGTAATATCACCGTTGCCAATTGGTTTTCTGAGCAGATTCAATCTTTGGATATTAAAGAGGATTAATGAAACAGCCACCACTTTTTTAAGGAGGGCTATTTCATTTTTCAACAGGTTTGCACTCATACTTGTTATAAATCAATAATTCTTGAATTTTCCCTCTTTTCGAGCCAACTGCATTGATTGCCCGTGAAGCTTTAACTTCAACAACTTCATAGCGAGAATCGCGGTATAACTCACGAATTAATGGAGCATTAGAATTGCTGATCAATACATTACAACCTTGATCGGATAACCGATCGCATACTAGCTTCAGTCTTTCCTGCTCCCTCTGCCCAAAACCATCCACACTATATCCTGTGAAAGATGATGTTTCAGAAATGGGATAGTATGGAGGATCAAAATAAACAAAGTCTCCTTTCTTTGTAGTTGAGACTGCATCCTCAAAATCACCTTCATAGATTCTAACTGATCTGCGATTGAGAAAGGCACTAACTGCCTTTATCGTAACCGGATCTGCTATAGCGGGATTTATATAATTTCCATAGGGGACATTAAATTGCCCTTTACTATTCACCCGAAATAATCCATTAAAACAAGTTTTATTTAAATAGATTAGCCGTGCTGCTCGTTCGACTGGTGATAATTGCTTGAACGTAGAACATCTATCTTGACTGCGCAATGTATAGTAATATTCTTTTGAGTTATTTCTCTCATGTTCCTTGCAAGCCATAAGCAGTTCATCAGAATCATCTCTAATTATTTTGTAACAATTAATTAGTTCAGGATTTGTATCATTAATAATGCTCTTGGCTGGCTGAAGTGAGAACAAAACTGCACCTGCACCAATAAACGGCTCATAGTATTGACCATACTTTTGTGGAATATACTTTTTGATAACTGAGATCAATTTTCTTTTCCCTCCTGCCCATTTTAAGAACGGCTGAACTAGGGAGTTGTCGCTACTCCCTTTTCTCCTTTGAGGGTCTAATGATTTTGCTATAGCCTGTTGTGGCATATTTGTTCACCTAAAACTTCTCATCCAGGAGTCTATGATAGTACAAACATGCCTTCCCATGTAAGCATGAAACTTGAAAATCATAGAGTAGAAATAGAATTTTTTTCCTATAAACACGCCATAAACCAGGGAATGAGAGGAATTCACCTCTGAAGAATCTATCCTATCAAATCCTTGAATATTAGCTATAGTCGTTATGATTTCGTATGAGGAATCTTGGAAATTAATCAAGCAGAATCGAGTAGGGTTATGGACACTCTACTCGATCGCCATCACTAAAGGCAAATCCTCATCTAGCGGACAAATTGGGGCATGACTTCAGCAGCAGTAAAGAGTCCGTGGATACCGCGACGATGGAAAGAAATTCCGGCTTTGAGATAGCCAAAAGCTGGCCCACAAACGTTGGCCGCCATGCTGGTTTCATCACCTAATGTGAAGGTATGGGTAGAAATTTTGCCTTCAAAGGTGCGTCCCGTGATTTGGACGTTGGTACTGAGGGGTTTTTTGGGGTTACGGGTATCGACAATACCACCGACGGATACGCAGGAGCGATCGCAGATTCCAGCTAATTCCAGCATAACATCATCGGCATGTTCCATATTTTCTAAAGCCAGAATACCGTTAGTTTTATCCAAGAGCGCCTCAACTTCGGCATCACTCATCGCTCGTGCTTTCTCCACATCATAGCCAGGCATATGGGCAATATCTTCGCGAATGGTTGCCCGATAAGCTTCCCAATTGGCAATACCCACCCCAAAGGTGATTTTACACGAATGAATTTCGGCATAACTTTGGGCAGCTAGAGCAGCAGCAGCAGTCAGTAAACCAGGAGTTGCGCCACATCCAGTCATGTAGGTAATGCCAGCTTGTTGCAACTCATCTTGTAACTCTAGCAGTTGTTCTACGGCACTGGTGCGTTTGAGGGCATCCACCAGCACCCCTTGCCAACCGGAGGCAATAAACTGCCGAGCCACATCTGCCATGAAAGTGTTGGGGAGATTGGGAAGCGCTAGAAAATAACCGTCTACCACAGAAGCCTGTTGGATCAAATCAGCAATGCTATTCTCGCTCAGGATTCCCCATGGCTCTAAATATCCCACAGAATGGCGATCGCCATACACTTGAGCGCAAGCATCCCCATCTAACCCCTCTGGATTGTAAGCATAGCCCTTATGGTCAGCCACCGCTGTTAACCGCATTTCCCCTTTGGGAGCCAAAACCTTAGCCGCAGCTTGTCCCAAACCGCCAAAGCCCAAAACACCAACATGCATCACCCCAATATTTTGGTTGTTCATTATCGTTACACCAATTTTTTGAACCAGACTAATCCTCCATTATCAACCATTGGGCGTGATTCCTTCGCCTATAGCCCTTATAAGAAATAATTACAAATGATAACGATTTATATCTTCGACAGTGAACCCTCAAATCCTTATATCCTAGGATTCTTGACGATTTGAGAAACTTGCGTCACACTGACCAATAATTGAGAACACACTTCAAGTGTGTCATAATTTTTGTTACGATTTGCGTCGTTATGATGCAACTAAAAGTCCGGTTCATGCCTTTAAGCAAGAACCATAGGCTTGGTTTATCAGGGACAAATTCACATGGAAACCCTAGAGTTCATCATTTACCCGGATGGTCGGGTAAAAGAAACCGTTACTGGCATTGTTGGATCGTCCTGTGCAGAAGTGACCGCAGCCATTGAAGCTCAACTCGGTCATGTACTCAAAGTCGAACCAACGGCTGAGTATTTTGCCCAAGTGCAACAGGAACAGGACGTTACCACGAATCAGGCTACGTTCAGCCAATGGTAACGATTGTGTCAACTGTATTTTGTATTTTTACACCAAACAACCTGCCATGTCACACTTTAGTCAAATTAAAACTCAGATTCGCAATTTAGAGGCTCTGAAAACCGCTTTAAGTGAGTTAGAGATTGATTGGAAATCTGGCCCGAGTCCCGTTCGCGGATATCAAGGACAAACTCACGACGCTGAAGTGGTGATCGAACAAGAGAATGGTTACGATATTGGCTTTAGTTGGAATGGCCAATCCTATCAATTAGTTTCGGATATGCAATTCTGGCAGCAGAATCTTTCCGTACAAGGATTTATCAATAAAATCACCCAGCGCTACGCCTATCATACAGTGGTGCAAGAGACTGCAAAACAAGGGTTTGAAGTAGCAGAACAGCAGAAAAATGAAGATGGTTCAATTCGCTTAGTGCTGCAACGTTGGAGTGCATAATGGATGATTTTTATCCCCTTTCAACCGACGATCGGGATTTAGAACGCAGTGGACTAGAACCTGAATTAGGCGGTGTGTGGCGGGATGAACCAGACCGGACAGGATTTGAACCCGAATTGGGGGGAATCCTGCGCCAGAAAGGGGTTTATGTGGATGAGGTAACCTGTATTGGGTGCAAGCATTGCGCCCATGTAGCCCGAAATACGTTTTATATTGAAGACAAGTATGGGCGATCGCGAGTAATCCAGCAAGATGGAGACCCAGAAGAGCTGATTCAAGAAGCGATCGAAACCTGTCCCGTAGACTGTATCCACTGGGTTGATTATACCGAACTCAAACAACTCGAAGCCGAACGAAAATATCAGGTCATGCCTGTTCCTGGTTTTCCGATTAATCGAGCTTTGATGTCATCAACCCAACGCCAAATACACCAAAACCCGGAATAAATGAACTCGAAAGGCTGTAACTCTACAGCCTTTTATTATAGGTGATTTTTTCTAATCCAATTATGATGAGTCAAGAAATCGTAGAGCAAGTGACCCAAAGCTACAAAATCTTGCTCGCTTATCATCAGCAAGTCGGCAGCCTATTTAAACTGCTAGATAAAAGATTTTCATCAGAAAATAATGGCAAAAAACTTATACCTCTTTCTGTGGATAAACTATTTGCCGTTTGTGATGACGAGTATATGTTATTAGATCACTATACCTTATCGAATCGCCAGCAACCCTATGATACAGGTCTCCCCTTTTGGTTAGGACGTTTTTATGTTGATGCAGATCGTTTAATCGGCGATCGTTGCATTGATGATTACTTCGCCCAAGAAATTCCTTATATGGCTTTTGTCTGGATTTGGGTCGGTTGTGACGATCCCAATGTGGCGGATGTAGAGGAACCTGAATGTTGGATTGCTATCGTCGATCCTCAACCGAATAATCCTGAAACGCGACTGTATGATATGGCAGAAATGGTTTGGAAATTTATACGCATTGAGACGACGACAGAAAAAGAAGAAGATGGATGGATTTGTGGGCGTTTTTATCCAAATTCTCTAGGCTGTGAGTTGAATGGGGTGTGGAAAGTACAACGATTTCCGCTTAAGGATCTATCTAGTTTATATGACATCTATCAGCAAATTATTAATCCGTTAACTCACAAGATGGCTGGATTATAAGTAGTAAACATCAACCAGAGCAACCCCCATCTCCCTTTAATGTGCGAAGCCTGAAACTTTCCATTAATAAGGCAGATATTTTTGAATCTATTGGAGAAAGTCGAGTAAGGTTTTAGAGACGATTTATTCCGCTCAGGTATTGACTCAAAAAAATGGGTAAGATTTAAGGACGATTAAGATGTATGAAACTCAGGTTATAATAGCAATACCTTGGCCAAAACCGGGTAGGGTGGTTTAAGGCTGATTTTTGGCGATCGTGAAACGATGGAGAGCCAGCTCG
>NZ_JAGHZN010000072.1:0-30130 GCF_017746735.1 Roseofilum sp. Guam
TCTGCTATGAGGTACATTAATGACGGTTTTTAACGATAGCTAGAATAGCTCAAAGCGCCACCGAGTCTATTGTTTGTTCTCCCTATCCCCCCATCTCCCCATCCCCTCATCACAGCGCAAAGCGCTGTATGTGCTACAGATGATTAACACGGGGAGACGAAGATTGATGTATCGCCTGATTTTTGAAGTTTCATTGTTCATTGATATTACTCCACAATTGCTCCTTTATCGCGCAAATGTTGCTTCAGGGCTGAGGACAATTTTGGATTATCCTTAAAATAGGCTTGATTGACATGAGCTTTATCAATATTTGCCTGTTTTAAGAGCGTTCCCGTCAACTGGGCTTCCTCTAAATTAACATCAGTTAAATCCGAATTTGATAAATCCGCATTCGATAAATTGGCACGGGATAAATTGGCGCGTTGCAAATACGCCCCAGATAAATTTGCCTCTTCCAAATTGGCATCACTCAGATCGGCACGGGGTAAAACCGTGCGTAAATCTGCCCCTTGCAAATTAGCGTACTGTAAATTAGCATCGCGCAAATTGGCATTACTTAAAATTGCTTTTTCCAGGTTGGCATGGCTTAACTGAGCATGGGATAAATCCGCTAAACTCAAATCTGCACTGCTCAAATTTACCTTGGTTAAATCTGCTCCAGCTAAATTAGCATAATGAAAATTTACCTCAGCTAAATTGGCTCCAGCAAAATCAGACAAGGGATTTAAACCTACTTGTTGGGCAATGTCTAACATATCTTGGTTTTGGGTTTGCCGTAATTGGTTGGCGATCGCCCATTGCTCCTGCAAACAGCGCTGTGCTTCTTCCCAATTTTGCATCACTTGATACACTTGACGCAGATTGAGTAACGCCTGTCCTTGCCGTCCTAAATTGCCCCATTTCCGAGTCAGTAGTAACGCTTGTTGATAAGAGTTCAGTGCTTGGGGAAAATCTGGCAAACGACTATAAGCATTACCCAAATTATTCAGGGCATTCTGTTGTCCTGGGCGATCGCCAATTTCTTGCGCTAAACTCAAATGCTGTTTATAGTAGGCGATCGCCTCTTCAAGATCCCCTAAAGCCTCACTTACAGCCCCCAAATTCCCTAAAGCCGCCCCTTGGTGATGGAGATTCCTCTCGGTATGGTAGAGCGATAATGCTTGCTCCCACAGGGTTTTTGCCCCCGGCAAATTCCCCCCTTGATACTCCTGAATTCCCTGCTTAAATAGCACGTCAGCATCCTGAGACATATGATAATCAGAATAAACTCAATCAAATTGACAATAATCAGATCGAAGACCTGGTTTTATTACTGTAGACAACTCCGATGAAAAAACTACTGATTACGGGCGCAAGTGGCTTTTTAGGTTGGAATCTCTGCCAAGTTGCTCAATCTCATTGGCAGGTTTATGGCACATATCACACCCATGCCCTCAGCTTACCCCAGATTCGCCTCACTGCCCTGAATCTCCTCGATTTCACAGCCTTAGAGCACCTGTTTAGCAACATTCAACCGGATGCCGTTATCCATACCGCTGCTCAATCAAGTCCCAATTATTGCCAAACCCATCCCCAAGAAACCGACGAAATTAATATTCGCGTTGCTATAGAAATTGCCCAACTCAGCGCCCAACGCCATATTCCCTGCGTATTTACCTCCACCGATCTTGTCTTTGATGGCACTGCTGCCCCCTACGGAGAAGCCGATCGCCCTTCCCCCATCAACCATTATGGACAGCAAAAAGTGAACGCAGAACAGGCAATGCGCCAGAAATATCCTCAGGTTACCATTTGCCGGATGCCCCTGATGTTTGGCGCAGCGCCTGCTCATGGTAGCAGTTTTATCCAACCCTTTATTAGAGTATTGAGATCCCATCAACCTCTCGCCCTCTTCACCGACGAATGGCGCACCCCTGTCAGCGCCACCACTGCCGCCCAAGGACTCCTTCTCGCCCTCAACCATCCAGGGGAACTATTTCACCTGGGAGGAAAAGAGCGCATTTCCCGCTATCAATTTGGGCAACTGATGGCAGAATCTCTACACTTACCCACGAAATTCATCCAACCCACCCGCCAACAGGATGTGCCCATGGCAGCTCCCCGCCCCCAAGATGTTTCCCTAGACAGCTCTAAAGCCTTTTCCCTGGGCTACAATCCCCCTTCCTTGCAGACACAATTACAGGCGCTCCAGGGGCAAGTTTAGAGGTTGAGAAACTCCTCTAATACTAGAGAGGCGATGTTTCTATTTCGGGTTTAGTATTGAGACTTTCAAAGCTGAACCATAAGCTTACTTTCTCATGAGACTGCTTGCAGAAGTCAGGAAATAGGAACCCGATTTCTGCCACATTGCCCTCTTCTCCCACAGTTTCCATAGAAATCTAGTTTATTGCCATCTTCCCCGATCCAAACCCAGCAATGGCGCTAAACTATCAACAGGGTTAATCATGAGGAAAAAATCATGGCAAAGTCAATTATTCAGCTTGTCGATGAGCTGCCCGAAGATAACATTACTGTCAAAGTTTTAAAAGCTCTCGATTTTGTCGCGCCGGGAGAATGGAATAATGCGATCGGATTTGATCTTACCATCACCCATTTTACCGGAGAAACTGACCCAAAAATCATTCAACGTATTCGCGATCGCGCCGCTGCTCTCTATCTCGATCCCGCCCAAGGCTATCAAGGGGCAGTCCAACTCTATCAGGCCATTGATAAAGCCGATGTCGCCATGGGCACAGTTGCCTTAGCCAATAAGGTGAGTGAAAAGTTAAGTTTTCTGTCTTTTCTGGGCAACCTTACCCCCAAAGCCGAGACAACCCAAACCATTGATTTATTACTCAAGATTGTCGTCGAAGTGATTGCTTTTTGCAAACTCAATGGCATTCCCCAACCTAATCCCCAACTCTTTGCTAATTCTCTGGCTAAAAACTATCACAATGCTGGCTTAATCCGCATGGTTGCCTTAGTGTGTATTGATGGACTGTTACCCTTGGGGCCAAATTTCTTAACCAAAATCCATGTGATTATTCAAGGTATTAATCCGGGGAACATTGCCGGTAACCCTTTATTTTCGGGCATTAAAGACCAGATACCGGGCGAGACAACCGGCGATCGCCTTGGATTTGTACATCAATGTTTTAGCGCGATCGAAGGTTGGATGAATCAGTTGATTGCCAAAACTGGACTTACTCCAGAAGGCATTTTCAATCATTTGGGTAACTTTATTCAAATGGCGGATGATAATCTGGATTTTGTCGCTGCTTTTTTAGATCAAACCACCAATTACTACGAGCATACGGGTATCCAAACTGTTGCCCAGTGCTTGGTCTTAGAAGCCTATGAATCGCTACAAGCAGAAGGAGAAGTGCTGCGTAATAACGATCTAGACAATGAGGATCTCCGTGGCGAAGGAGAAATCGAGTTTTCCATCGGAGATATGGTTGAAGTTTGGGATAAAAAAGAAGAAGATTGGTATGAAGCAACCATCCGCAAATTTAAAGTCAAAAAAGATAAACCTCGGTACTATGTTCATTATGTTGGCTCTGGGTCATCCGAGGATGAATGGATCAAAGAAAAGAATGTTCGCACTGGTAATTTTGAAGAGGCTGATGATAATGGGTATGCCGTCGGTCAAAAGGTCAAAGTCTGGGATGACGATGAAGAAGAATGGTATACCGCCAGAATTCAAAAAATCGACGGCGCTCAATATCGAGTACATTATCTCGATGAAGATGACTTGAACGATGAATGGGTGAACTTAGACGAAATCTGTTAAGCAAAGGGTAAAACGCAGTTTTCTCTATTTCCTATTCCCTATTACCAGCGAAGCGCTATATTATGTCTACTCCAAACGCCTAAGTCAGTTATAGTGCTGGTTAAGGGTGAATCGAAGCCCATCCCTCTTGCCGGTTGCCTACTCAACCCAACCTGACAATTCTGGTCAATCTTCTGTATTCTGAAAGGAAGCAACGTTATTATAATTTTTGTAAACAAACTCTAATCCCAATCCTTCCATGAGTAACAGCCCTCTCCATGCCTTCTTTGTCGGTCGTGCCCTATCCGAGGCGATCGCCGAAGAAGTAGAATACACCCTAACTCATGCCCTCAGCAACTTCGGTAAAGCTGACGCAGAACAACAAGAACGGCTCAAAAACTTCCCGCAAATGGTCTTAGATCGAGCCACAGCCGCAGAATCAGCCGCCCGGACGGGAAACCCCTCTCCCGCTTCCCCAGTTGCCAATCCTCCAGCGCGCGATCTCCAAGAAACGCTTGATGATTTGCGGGCTGAAATTGCCCAACTGCGCTCTGAACTGCAAAAATATCGCTCCCGTTCCACCTAAACCTCAATCCCAGACTTTCCTTAACCCAATCCATTCATGACCCACTGATGACCTCTGTATCTGCGCTCTCCGACGTATCCAACGATCCATCAGCTCTTTCCCCCTCCAGTAGCCTGGAACAAGGCTATAGCAGTAAATCCTATCGCTGGAATCGTCCCAAATATTCCCGAAACCGCCGTTTTGTCGATATCTGGAGTTTCTTCTGGCTCTTCCTAGGATCTGCGTGGCTCAATGGTAAAGCCTGGAGTTACCGAGGCGGTATGACCGAGGAAAAAATCCAAAAAAGACGGCGACAGCAAGCGATTTGGATTCGGGATACCTTCCTAGATCTAGGGCCTACCTTTATTAAACTCGGCCAACTCTTCTCCACCCGTGCGGACCTATTTCCCATCGAATATGTAGAAGAACTCTCCAAACTCCAAGATCGCGTACCTGCCTTTAGCTATGAAAAAGCGGAAAGCATTATCAAGGAAGACCTAGGAAAGTCCGTTCAAGACCTCTATAGCAATTTTGACCCCATTCCCATGGCGGCGGCTAGTTTAGGCCAGGTTCACCGGGCCCAACTCCATAGCGGTGAAGAAGTCGTGGTGAAAGTCCAACGACCCGGTCTCAGGCAATTATTTACCATTGATTTAGAGATTCTCAAAGGCATTGCCCACTATTTCCAAAATCATCCTGACTGGGGAAAGGGACGGGACTGGCTCGGCATCTATGAGGAATGTTGCCGCATTTTATGGGAAGAAATTGATTATCTCAATGAAGGGCGCAATGCAGATACCTTTCGGCGCAACTTCCGCCAAGAAAATTGGGTGAAAGTGCCCAGAGTCTATTGGCGCTATACCTCTCCCCGTGTCTTAACTCTTGAATATGCTCCAGGGATCAAAATCAGTCAGTACGATGCCCTAGAAGCAGCCGGATTAGACCGTAAAAATTTGGCTCATTTGGGGGCAAAAGCCTATTTAATGCAAATTCTCTACAGCGGGTTTTTCCATGCTGACCCTCATCCAGGGAATATTGCCGTCAGTGCTGAAGGGGCGCTGATTTTTTATGATTTTGGCATGATGGGCCAAATTCAAGCAGTAACCCGTGAAAAACTTTTAGATACCTTTTTTGGGATTGCCCAGAAAGATGGCAATCGAGTGATGAATTCGTTGATTGCGTTGGGCGCACTGGCTCCCACAGGAGATATGGGGCCGGTGAGGCGATCGATTCAATACATGTTGGATCATTTTATGGATCAACCTTTTGAAACTCAGTCTGTGAGTGAAATTAGTGACGATCTTTATGAGATTGCCTACGATCAACCGTTCCGGTTTCCGGCAACGTTTACGTTTGTGATGCGTGCTTTTTCTACCTTAGAAGGGGTAGGGAAAGGTCTTGACCCAGACTTTAGTTTTATGGAAGTAGCGAAACCCTTTGCAACAGAGCTTATGAATAGTGGAAATGGATCGGCCGGAAATAATTTGTTGGGGGAACTCAGTCGCCAAGCCACTCAGATGAGTAATACGGCTTTGGGGTTGCCCCGTCGTTTAGAGGATGCTTTGGATAAGTTGGAGCAGGGGGATATCCGGGTGCGGGTCAGAGCGACAGAGAGCGATCGCATCCTTAGACGGATCAGTAGTATGAGTTTGGTGAACACCTATGGTATCCTAATTAGCGGCTTGACTATTGCTGCGGCAATTTTGGTTAGTGCTGATAAACTAGGGTTGGCCGTAGTCGTCGCTGTATTGGCGATCGCTTTAGCGGTTATGTTGTTCCGTCTGATGCGGCGAATTAATCGTTTTGATCGAATGCCTTAGTCCTAAAGTTACCGACCAGAGGTTACAATTAGACCGCCAGAGGTTACAATTAGAGGGGAGAAATCTCTTCATAGCCATCCCTTAGTTACTGTTTTGGTCAGAAAACTTATGAAACGCATCTTCACGGGTCTAACTGATACGGGGCTAGTCCGTTCTGTAAACCAAGATGCCTTCTATTATGACCCGGAAGGTCGATTTTTTATTGTTGCTGATGGTATGGGTGGCCATGCTGGTGGAGAAGAAGCCAGTAAGTTAGCCACCAAAACCATTGAAGAGTATTTATTAGTCCATTGGGACTCGGAGAAGTCTTCCGGTGAGTTATTGAAGGCAGCTCTATTGAAAGCCAATGATGCAATTGTTGAAGACCAGCGCCAATATCCTGAACGCTCCGATATGGGAACCACAGCAGTAGTGGTCTTATTCCGTCAATCTCAAGATCAGAACGTGGAAGAATCTTGGGTGGCTCACATTGGTGACTCTCGTCTCTATCGACTGCGCGGCCATAATCTGGATCAGATGACTGTCGATCATACTTGGGTTGCTAAGGCGATGGCTTCTGGAGTCCTCGATCAAGAACAGGGACGTACCCATCCCTGGAGGCATGTGTTATCCCAATGCTTGGGACGCGAAGATACCCAAGATGAGGATATTGATGTAGATTTGATCGAGTTACAAGGAGGCGATCGCCTCTTGCTCTGTAGCGACGGTTTAACCGAAGAACTCCCCGACGGAACCATCGCTTCTACCCTCAAATCGATTCGAGCCTGTAAGTCTGCTGGAGAGAAATTAATCCAATTGGCTAAGGAAAAAGGGGGACGAGACAATATCACGGTGATTATTGTTGCCATGGACAGTGACTAGGCAGTGAATGGAAAGTAGGCAACAGCCAATAGGCAATAGGCAGTAGGCAGTAGGCAGTAGGCAATTTCCCCGTATCTCCCCACTTCCATCCCAACATCTCTAGACAAAAAACTAGAGATTTGTTCGTCATGAGCATTTTTAGCTTTGTAAACTTGCTAAAACATCCCCAAGAAAAGCCAATGTGGTCAATCTGTCAAACATTTGTTATATTTTGTAATATTACTAGACGTGCTTAAGTATGAGGAAATGGGACGGATAGGAAATAGCTCAAACATCTTTAGAGACCAGTGTCTCCATGCTATTACCCATGACCCACGACCCATAACCAACCTACGTCGCACTATTCTCAGTCCTACTGAACCCAAATGGAGGAGTCTTCGATGAACGAACCCATGCAACTCACCCTAGAACAAGAATTTAATCTTCGATCTTTCCAAACCCAAGTCGAAAAAATGAGTCGCGAGCAAGCGCAAGAATTCCTCGTCAAGCTGTATGAACAAATGATGTTACGAGAAACTATGTATCAGCAATTTATCAAACACGAGTGGGGTTTAGATTAAATTAAGGACACCTTATCGTATCTATTGAGAACTAGAAGCTCAAGATTTGTTTGCTTGTGGGTCTAACTTCCACTTGAGAGTGTTAGGGTAAGGGAAGATTCACACCTCGGTATTACACTTACCCCTTATGTTCAAGCGTGCTTTAATCTCCACCGATTTATCCGATGGATTATACCGTCTAGTCAATTCAGTTCCCGCTCTAGCTCAAAGTGGTTTAGAGCAAATTGTATTTAACCATTGTGTAGCCTTAGAAGGAATAATTCCCAAAGCAGATAATGAAAAGATTGAATGGGCAAAATCTCGCTTATCTGTCCTGCGCCCGAATATCCCCGATAGCTTAGAAGTCAAGGGTGAAGTCGTTCCTTCAGTGAAACCCCATGAAACCATTCTAGATGTAGCCAAAAAACATCATTCCGATGTGATTATCATGGGAGCGAATATCCATACCTTCATGGATGAACAAGTTTTTGGCAGTACCAGTCGGAGTTTAGCCGAACATACGGAGATTCCGATCATGGTTTTACGACCCCAACTGATTTCCACCTATACGTCTGAAGAATTAAACCTGCGGTGTCGTTATCTATTTCGATATTTAATGCTCACCTATGATGGCAGTCCCAGCGCCCAATACTTGTTAAAACGAGTTAAAGATTATGCCCAAAACCGGCCGGCTAACTCCTTAGAAAAAGTACTGCTTGTTTGGGTTGTTGAAGAAGGCAGTCGCCGAGAATATAAAGATGTCAATTATGAATTAGAAAAAGCGAACACTGAACTCCAGAAAGTGAAGGAAGACTTATCAAATCTCGATTTAGAGGTCGAAATTGAAGTGCGTCAAGGGGAAATCATTCCCCAGATTTTTGAGTCTGCCTTGATGCATGATATTAGTGCGATCGCGGTTTCGTCGAGTCGCAAAAACAAGATTCTAGAATGGTCTTCACCGAGTATCAGTAACAAAATCTTGCGGCGCAGTTGGCATCCAATTCTTTACTTCTCTCCTAGTCACTAGACTTCAAAACCACAATTTAGCCCTCCTAACTTAATGAGTTCCTTGCTATATTACTAAAAAGAAGAATCCGGGACTCCAGCTTCCAATTTCATCAGAATTTGGGGTTGGAGTTTTTCAAATTCTTTTTGCAGAAGTTCTTTACTACGAGTGGGTTGACCTCCCGCAATAGAATCACTACCTGTAGCCCAATCTTGTAGCCTTTTCCGTTGCGAAAGGTTAACATTAATGCTGATGACATCTGCACAACGGCCAGGTTCCTCTAAGGGAAAAAACAATAAGCAGTAACGCCCCGTATGTGCTAATAGATTAGCTAAACGCTTACCCTTATTGCTTTTGAGATCCATATAATACCTCAACCATCTTGGCCCCTGTTTAGGATCGTACAAAACAGTAAGCCACAAAATCATCGGATGGGGAGAAACAGAATACAAAAAGTTCTTATAGGTTTTATTATACAATCGGCTAATTTGTCGTTGTTCAATTTCCTGTTTCTTAAGCATTGCCCACAATGTCACCACAGATTCCTTGGTCTGGGTTTGCAAGACTTGCGGAAAGACAATTTGAGCTAGGGGCTTGCCTTTGGGCCAAGTTTGTTCCCAACAGACCATATCAATGGCAGGTGTTGCCTCAATCACTTGTAGTTTTCCAGGGGCTTTTGTTGGGCTTGATCCTGGAGAAACTTCGGTTGGAGGGGTTGTTTTTACAGAGGGGGGAGCATTAATGGAAGCCGAGGAAGATTTTTTTTGAGCGGGTTCAGAAGCAGGCGAGGCTTTCCTGCCGTTTTCCGCAGGATTTGGGGAGGCATGGAGATTTTTCTCTAACTGCTCTAGGGTTTTAACAATATCTCCTGCACTTTGGGGCCGTTCTTTAGGCTTTTTGGCTAAACATCGGAAGATTAAGTGTTTTATCTCTGAAGGGAGTTTGAGGTAAGGAGCAACAGATTCAAAGGAGCGAGGGGTTTGAAAGTGATGTGTTTTATACCAAGCCCCAAAGGTATGAGTTTCCGCTGTCAAGGGCATATGACTGGTGAGCATTTGGAACATCATCACCCCTAAACTGTAGAGGTCGGAACTGCTGGTGAGTTCTTTGCCTTCCATTTGTTCCGGGGAAGAATAGGCTAAAGTCCCCATAAAACAGTTGGTTTGTCCGGCGGTCTCTTCTTGGAGAAGTTTGGCAATCCCAAAATCGAGAACTTTTACCAGTTCTCCAAAACTGGAATCTTGGGTTACGAGGATGTTGCTGGGTTTGATGTCTCGATGGACAATGGGGACGGTTTTACCATCTTTTTGAATGCCTTCATGGGCACATTGTAAGCCGAGAGAAATTTGTCGGGCGAGACTTAAGAAGCGCTCTAGGTTAATAGTGTCTTCTCGGATCACATCGCTGAGGCTGTCTCCTTGAAGATATTCCATGACGTAAAAGGGGATGTCGTCAGCTACCCCATAGTCCATGACACGGACAATGTGGAGGCTATGTTGTCCGAGGAGGGCGCAAGTGGTGGCTTCTCGCTCGAAGCGATCGCGCATTTTTTTATTCAGTAGGGCTTGAGAGAGAAATTTAACCGCGACCAATACTCCGCCGACTCTCGCATCTTTGGCCAGGTAGACTTTCCCCATTGCTCCCTTACCAAGTAGTTCGACAAGCTCATAGCGATTAAATAGAATGCGGCCAATATTGGGGTCACTCATTAGATGTTACACCAGAATACTGGAATCAACTGGAATTCTTCCTATCGTTAATGACGGTATGGGGTAAGGAGAGCAAATGCACCTAATCCAAATTCTGCTAGTCCTCTTGCGTTTTACCGTCCGATCCAAACTATGAACGACTAGATCAGATAGAGGCTATCCATTCTAGAGGATGGTTTGGATATTTAATTGTAAGGGTTTCCATGATCAGTACAGTTGATCATTATCCTTTCATTGTAGCTTGAACAGAGCAGGGGTTTACGCACTTTAGCTTTCTGTTTGCCTCTCTAGGCGAGCTTCCATAGCACTGGTTAAGTAATGTCCTGCCATCACTGCGCTAGAGAGATGATAGGTGTCGTAGTCAATGCGATAGAGAGTTTCAAAACTACTGCGACGTTCCTTATCTCCAAGAACCCAATAGCGCTGAATGATGGAGTCTGGAGCCACCCAACCTTCTCCTTCGGCTTTTTTTCCGAGGAGACTGTGTTGGAGAACGAAGGTATATCGGCGTTCTCCACTGTCGAGACGGCCTTTATATTGAAAGGATATGGGGTCGCGATCGCCGTTGCTAAAGGTCAGTTTCATGACCATGGTAAACCAGTTATCGGCTGTCCACCGTACTAAGCTTGCTCCTCGGATGGCGATCGGTAGACCATCTTTCTCTAGCCAGTTTCCTTCCAGAGTCCAGCGTCCAGGTTCCATTAAGAATGTATGAGCCACTTCGATCGCCTCTAAATTCTTGTCTCAGATTGTTTCGAGTCTTAAGCAACCGTGCTTAATGATCTAGTTAGCGATCATAACATTGTTGTCCGATGGGTTCCAACTGGGTGTAGGTGTCCCAAAATCTGACTAGAGTTGGCCCCTGTGACTTGGGGAAGATTACCCGGAATACCGAGATGATACCAATAGCCTAAGACGGCAAAGGCGATCGCTTCTTTAAATTCGGCATTTAAGCCCATCTCTTCCGTCGTCAGAACTTGAATGGGGCTTAGGTGGTGCTGAATACGCTCTTTGAGGTACAGATTACGACTGCCGCCCCCACACAGTAGCACGCGATCGGGCATCTGAGGTAGAAATTGGTGATAGTTTTGCTTAACGGAAACGGCGGTAAATTCCGTGAGGGTGGCCAGGATATCGGCATCAGAGAGAGCGTAAGCTTGTATTTCTTGCCAACAGCGCTGCCAGAATTCCCACCCAAAATATTCCCTTCCCGTAGATTTGGGAGGAAGTTGCTGAAAATAGGGGTCTTGCATCCATTGGTCTACTAAGGGTTGGCAGGGGGTTCCACTGGCTGCCCAAGCACCATTGAGATCGCAGTGTTGAGTGCCATGAGTTAACTGCTCGACGGCTAGATCCAGCAGGCTATTTCCTGGGCCGGTATCCCATCCCCGGACTCGATCGAGATGCTGATGACTGTTGACCGGAAGATACGTTAGATTGCCAATGCCACCTAGATTTTGGATACATTGGCTTTGGGTGGGATGGCTGAGAAGGCAGGCATCTATGGGGGGAACAAGGGGAGCACCCTGTCCACCTGCCGCGATATCCGCTTGGCGAAAATTACTGATGGTGGGGATACGGGTATTGTAGGCGATCGCCTCTCCACGTCCGAGTTGCAGGCTATAACCGAGTTGTCCATTGGGGGGACGGTGAAAGACGGTTTGCCCATGGGAGGCAATCCGTTGAGCTGGAGGATGACCCTGTTGTACCTTGAGAGCTGCTTGGCTAAAGGCTTGTGCTATTTTGTCATCCACAGCAGCAAGTTGGGGAAGGGAGAGAGATGTGCCAGCGGCGATCGCTAAAATTTCCCTCTGCAACTCCTCCGGATAAGCATAGGTTTCCCCAGCGATTAAATCCACCTTTAACTCATATCCCTCTCCAGAAATCTCCACCAGCGCCGCATCAATTCCATCTGCTGATGTTCCACTAATCAAGCCAATAATATACATCCTTTGACAACCTTTTTTCTGCTAGATCGGTAACCGATTAATCGCCTTATTATCCCCAATTAACACCATTGAATCCCCTTTTTCCATTCGTTGATTAGGTTTGGGGTTCACCTCCAACTTATTTCCTTGATGGTTAATGGCAATCATCGTTAACCCATACTCATTCCTTAAATCTAACTCTAACAGGGTTTTACCTGCAAATTCTTCCGGAACCAACAATTCCACCATACTATTGTCTGGATCGAGTTCTACCCGCTCTAAAATATTGGGTTTAGTCAGGGAAATTGCTAAATTACAACCCATCTCATCTTCTGGAAACACCACCCAATCTGCTCCCACCTTATTCAGCAGTTTCTCATGAATTTTAGAAGAGGCCTTAGCGACCACGAATTTCACCCCAGCCTCTTTCAAGTTTAAGGTAGCAATTACACTTTCTTCCACATAATTGCCGATACTCACAATCACTGTATCAAACTCAAACACACCCGCTTGTTTGAGAGCCATGGGATCGGTGGCATCCAAGGCCAAAACATGGGTGGCAATCTGACTATTAATCACTTGATTCACTTGCTGTTCGCTCGAATCAATCCCCATAACTTCATAGCCCATATTATACAGGGTTGCAGAAACTGCTCGCCCAAACCGTCCTAACCCAATTACCGCAAACTGTTGATTATTTTGACGCAGGCGACGAAACCACCCGAAAGACTCTTTTTTCACCAAACCATCTCCCGTGAGTTAAGATAGACTCCAATTAATTTTAAGCCCGATTGCTCCCCACACCACACCTCGTATAGGTAGAGAACGTGGAACAGGGAAAAGAGTGAAGGCCATTAATACACAAGACACTGACCCTGTACCCTATAACAGCGCAAAGCTCTGTATCCCTCTTTGTCACTCTCAGAGATCGAGATCGCTTACCTTGTCTACAACTCTAGGATTCTGAAAAGCTTTAGCCTATCGGAGAATGAAAGAGGAGGGATATTACTTCTAGAAGCTAGTCATCCAATTAATAAATCTTCTTCAGAATAACGAATCACCTTGGGCTTGGTATTTTGATAAAATGAAGCCATGAGTAATAAAATACCCACTCTACCGATATACATAATCAAGATAATCACTAGCTTAGAAAATTGAGACAAACTATCCGTAATCCCCGTGGATAAGCCGACGGTGCTAAAGGCGGAAACGACCTCAAAAAAGATGGCTAAAAATTCAATTTCTCCAGAACCAATACTGACTAAAACTGTGCCGCAAATGATCACAAACAGAGACGCAATAATTACTCCTACGGCCTTAATGAGTAAAAGATTGGGAATTTGGCGTTTATAACATAGGACTTCCTCTCGCTCTTGCAATGCGGCTCTGGTCGCACTGAGCAAAATTCTAAAGGTTGTGGTTTTAATTCCTCCCCCAGTACTGCCTGGACTAGCGCCAATGAACATTAAGGGAATGGTAATAAATAAGGAGGTGGTGGTCATTTGACCAATATCAATGCTATTAAATCCAGCCGTTCTCGTTGTCACGGATTGGAACCAAGCCGCTAAACATTTTTGCCATAAATTCAAAGATTCTAAGGTTGCTGGATTAGAAAATTCGGTCTGCAAAAATGCCAAAAAACCAATAACA
Organism: Roseofilum sp. Guam; assembly: GCF_017746735.1. NCBI lineage: Bacteria > Bacillati > Cyanobacteriota > Cyanophyceae > Desertifilales > Desertifilaceae > Roseofilum > Roseofilum sp. Guam. The sequence goes on from NZ_JAGHZN010000072.1 coordinate 13,830, forward strand.
AAAAGGGCGATATTGGTGCTAGTAACAATCTTAAAATGGAGAGAAAAAGTAAATCCTTGATTGCGCTTAATCACACGCCGATAGAACCAAGTGTAGAGTTCCATGATCACTTGATAGCCAATGCCCCCAATGATAATTAGGGCAGTAACGATCGCCACTAACGAGGTGGAAGTAGCGTAGGAGGAGAGGCTATCACTAAACAAGCTAAATCCGGCATTGTTGAAGGCGCTAATGCTGTGGAAAATGGCTAACCATAATCCTTGAGCATTGCCATAATCAGCTTGAAAGACCCGGATTAATAAGAAAATTCCGGTAATCTCAAAAATTAAGGTCATGCCAATAATCGATCGCACCAACTGACCCACTCCTTCCATACCTTGGGTATCCAGGGATTGTTGAATAGCGAGTTTATCTCTCAATCCTAATTGCCGTCCCAATAGGAGCAGTAAAAAGGTGGTGGCAGTCATGTAGCCTAAACCACCGACTTGAAAGAGTAAGCATAGGAACAACTGCCCCCAAAAGGAATAGAATTGACCGACATCGACGATGGATAATCCCGTGACGCAGACGGAGGAGGTGGCGGTAAATAGGGCCTTCATGCCATAATCCAGGGGCCCGTTAATAGTGGCAAATCCTTCTGGGGTAATGGCAAACGGTAACATTAACAATACTGTACCGATCGCAATGACGGCTAAGAAACCCAGACAAATGGTACGCGCAACACTCATGGGTTGTAGCGCTTTGCGCTAGGGAATAGGGAATATTTCCCTGCTTTTTTAAGGGGGGTTCGGGGGATCGAAATGTACTTCATCAAGCAAGGAAAGGGGAGTGAAGGAAGTTGTCTCTGGCACGTTCAATCTTTTCTACTTTACCGCGATTCATGACCATGATGCGATCGCTCATCAACTTGACGACACTTTTCATCGACGGCCCGATCGCCCCCTAACCCTGCACCAGATCCACTTTATCGGTCTGCACCAGGTCTTCCACTGAAAGATTGCCCAGACTAAGCCAGCAGAGAGAAAGCTGACGAGAACAGCGATAATAAAGGGATGGAGGCGATCGCCATGATTGGGTTGCAAGGGCGAAGTCCAAGGGTAGTCAAAGATAAGCGCTGAGGTGGACGCAACGATCGCCCCAACCGCGATCGCGCTACCAAAGGTTTGGATTTGATGCTCTAGGTTGCGATCGCTTTCTGCTTGGTCAATTTCCACTAAACCGCGAATGGTATTAATTGCCGTATCTAAGAGTCGTTCCCCTTGCTGGAGATAAACCAAATCAGCGGCAATTTGCCGTTGGAAGCGTTGAAAGGTGCGATTGGGGCGATCGCGCCAAATACTTAGATCGCCGTTACAATTATTCTCCATCCGCCGGAGCGTATCGAGATAATTCTCTTGATTGATGGCGATCGTATTTTGAAACGTTTCCATACTGCGAATTCGCTGAGAATAGCGCAAAGACAAGTCTAATAAATTTTTGATTACCTCTTTCAAGTTCTTTAAATCTACTGGTGATAAATCTGCTGGAACAGTAGTAGCAATCTTCTTATAAAACTTCTTAATCGTTTTTTGGATTTTTTTAATGTCTTTCTGGGCTTGTTTATATTCTTTGCGGCTATCCAGAAAGTTCTGCTGATTTTTATGATCGTATAAAAATAGTTCTGCTAAATCCCACTGAATTTGCTTGAGCTTGTTGGTTGTCTCTTCCTCAAAAATTAATAAAATCAGAATCTTTCCATAGGGATGCCGCCAAAAAATCGTTTTATACTCGTAGATACAGCCCCCTAAAAATTCTCCACAGTGGTAAAATGGAGGGAGTTGTTCTAAGGAGTCAAGTTGCAGAAATTGCTTTAATATCTCATCCGCGATCGATTTTAAGCTCTCCGCTTTTTCAGGAGGTTCTTGGTCAATAAAACCACTCAAGAAAAGGGTACTGCCCCAAAATGCTTGGCTGAGAAATTCCCCGGTTTTATTCGGTTGACCTGAATACGTGCCAGAGAAAAATTCCTCTGGGGGTTTGACTTGCCGTAAGTGGGAGAAAAAAGTTTTGTTATTTTCTGGTTCTTGGGGACAAAATAGCGTCAGAGAAAAACCATAGGTATCATTCAGGAACTGAGGATAAAGAAATCCCTTATATTTTGGCGATAAGCGAATCCGGGCAATACCTCTGCTTTTGGAATCGGCGATTAAATCAAAATTGGCTAATTCAGAATCGATAAGATCCTGGAAATCGCCACGAAAATTGAGAATAACTGGCTGGCGATCCTCGGTGAGTATCTGATAAGAGTGTAATAGACCTTGATAGTAAGAAGTAACCGAGGAAATATCAAGATTTCGTTCGCTAAAATTTGTGAGATGGAGGGTTTTTAAGTGATAACTGAATAAGCGGATATTCAGGGCACTAATTGAGTAATTGCTTGCATTCATAGTCATGACAACGCTAATTTCATAGCTCGTCATAATCTATGGCTGTCCCTTTTCCCGTAGCGCGTTCTTGTTTCGCTTGTCGTGCGGCTGCAACTAAGGCTGATTGAGTGCAACGAAAGGACTCATCCCACCGTTGTTCATCCTGTAAATCGGCAATATACTCGCGCACATGAGCGACGATTTGCTGTTGGATTTCATCGGGTAAAGGTTCTACCATCTCTACTAAATCTTTGATGGCTAATGACATGATATGCTCCTATTAGGGTTTAGGTTGATGATTTAGAGGGTTTCTTATCTGAATTTTGCCTATCTTTAATCGCAGAACGCAAAGTTGTATTCGTAATTGGCTGGTCTGACTCGGAGCGCCGAGGTGGGGTCTCATTATCTTTGAGAGGGTCAATTCTCACCTTCTGTAAAGCGGTTTTGACCAACTCATAATCATGGTCATCGAGCCAATCTATAATCGCCTCTTCAATGTCTTCGTAATCCTCATCGCCAAGGGGAGCTAGTTTTCCATCCAGTTCTGCCCAAGTGTCCTGGATACAATCGCTAAACATGGAGGGTTCTTGCTGCAAAAGGTTCAGGAATTTAGCGACTCGTGCTTTGCTGGTGTCACTAGGATTGGTCAAAGTCATGATCCTGCTCTTAATGTATGGTTTGTTTATTGTGGGGTGGGATGTCCCGACTGTCCATATTTTCCACTGACGGTGAAAGCGGCCCAATAGCGGGCAGGAGCAAAAGGACGCTTTTTATTGAATAGTTTCAGCTCTCGTTGACATTGTTTTAGCGTTTTATCATCTAATTTTAGGTCATCCTTTAACCAGGTTAAAACGGCATCGCGGGAAATGGTGCGTAACCAGTCTTGAGCCGCTTGCAATGCCATTACCACGGAAGTGTAGCGGGGCAGTTCCTGATAGAGGCGAATCATCAGCAGGGCGGCGGAAAATTCCTCGGCTTCCCAGAGACTGGCGACGACTGTGCGGGTTCCGGCATAGAAAAAGGCGCTGGCTAACCCTACATAGTCATCGGTTGAAGGGGTTTCTACGAGGCCGGTTTTGCACGCAGAGAGGATGAGCAGGCGACAGTTGGGGATATTGAGACGGGCGAAAATGTCCTGAAAGGTGAGTTTTTCCCGGTTGGCAAGGCGCAGATAGGAGTTGAGGGGAGCGGCTTGATTAAATTGGCCGTGACAGGAGAAGTGAATATAGCGGCTTTGTTGTAAGAAGGCTTGGTTATCGGGTTGGTTGAAGTTGGCTTTGGTGGCTTTGTCGTGGCTGAGAACCTGTTGGGGCTTGAATTGGGAGCGCAAGACTTCTACCTCGAACTCGGCAAAGGTGAGGTCTTCGGTGGGATTTTGCAGGGCAAAGAAGGAAGAGGAGGGTTCTTCTAGGGGGGGACGTTGATGGAGGATGTTGAGGAATTGGCAACTGGGAGCGTATTGGATGGGGAAGGAGTCTTGCAGGGTGTTGCCCTCTTTCCCAGGGAGGGGTAAGGCGTGGAGGGGAATGAGGTGCAGTTCGCGATGGGGAACGAGAATGAGCCGTTGGCAGTGTTGGAGGTGGGTGAGTAAATTGGGGAGATGTAAGGCGGGGCTGAGGGTTTGCAGCCGTTGGTCGAGTTGGTCGTACCAGGTGGGTTTGCCGTAGTCGCTGCGGTAGTTGGTGATGGCTTGGTCGAGTTGTTGGCGGTTGGTGAAGTGGTGGGGGATGATTTGGAAGTTGTCCTCTGCTGTGGGAATGATCAGGAAGGCGTAGAAGCCGAGGTCGGGGTTGTTGGGGAGATACCACTCGATGAGGGCGGTTTGGGAGTCGAGGAGTTGGCAGAAGTTGGGCAGTTGGGTGGGGGGTTTTTGGGTGAGGGTGAAGGTGGAGTCGCCAATTTCTTCGAGGAGGTTTTGGAAGTCCTGGTTAGCGGCTTCAATTTGTTGGCGGATGGTTGCGGGGGAGAGGGGGTTGGTGCTGTTGTCGCTGCTGGTGAAGGCGAGTTGTTGTTGGTAGAGGGCGAGGCGACTGCGGAGGTCGCTAATCTGTTGTTTTTGGCTGTCGGTGGCGTTTTTGGGGTAGAGGTTGGCGCTGTCAAGAAGTTCGGTGAGGGTGCGAGATTTGCTGCGTTCGACGGTGAGCAGGGCTTGGGCGTAGTCTTGCTGGTGAATGCACGCTTGTACCATTTTTTCGTAGATATCGAGGGAGTTGGCAATGAGTTCCCGTTTGGTTTTTTCGGAGGTTGCCCAGTAGCGGCTTTGTTCGATGGCGCGGATGGTATTATCGTAGCCATAGATGGCGTTTTCCCAGTCTTGGCGGTTGTAGCCAAGGTTGCCGAGATTGCGTCCAGTTTGCAGACAGTCGAGGGGCAGCGCTTCTGGGGTACGGACTTCTAAGCTCTCTCGATAACAGCGAATCGCCCGCTCGATGTTCTCCCCACGCTCTCCCCGCAGGCGATCGCTATAAGCATTTCCCAAGTTATTTTGGGTCATTGCCCATTTTTCAGCATAGGCGCTGGGAGTATACACTTGCAGAGCGGCTTCATAGCAGGCAATCGCCTTCTCCAGGTTCTCGGCCCGCTCTCTCCGCAGGTATTGAGAGTAGGCATTTCCCAAGTTATTTTGGGTCATTGCCCAATCTTGGGCATAGGCACTGCGGGTTCTCACTTCTAAAGCGGCTTGATAACAGGCGATCGCCCACTCGATGTTCTCCCCGCGCTCTCCCCGCAGGCCCCAAGTTATTTTGGGTCAGTGCCCAATCAACTTGAGAGTGTTCGCGAGTAAAGACTTGAAAGTTCATCTCTAGACAAGCGATGGCAATTTCGATATTGTTGGCTCTGCTGCCATGGCGAAAGCTAGAGATAATCAGATCAAAGTTACAGAGATTCTTAGCAATGGCTTCCCTATCCGTATAAGTTGCTGTTTCCAGGGTTTCTGTCGCCCAAGTTTTCAAGGTTTGGGCAAAGGTTAAGTCTAATTTCTCTAAGTTCTGTTGCAAGAGGGGATGAACTACTGCCGCATCTCCGTTGCTCTCTGCTGTTGCTTGCAACACTTCCCCTAAAAACTGCAAATACTCTTGCTTTGTGGCATTCCCTTGAGGTTCACCCTCTCCAGAGGCTTGACCTTGGAAAATGCCGCCACCCGTTGCACCAGATTTCGCAGAAACTTCATAGTTTAACCCTCCTCCTGCATCTGTTGCGCTATCCGTCCGCAGACTTGCACAAACTCCCGATCGAGCAACTCGCGGTTATCATTGAGCCGTTGCCCTTCCTCACCACTGGGACAGGTGAGCAGTTCTTGAATCAGGTTCAGGTAGGCAGCGATGCGTTCTTCGTTCATGGCGATGAGGGGGGCTATGGTTTGAGTGTAGCGCAATCGGCGATCGCCAGGTTCTAGAAACCGGGTTTCTCGCAGATCTTTGGTTGGTGTCCGCAGGTTGGGCAGAAACCCGGTTTCTTTTCGGGAGGCGATCGTGTTTATGAAACTTATCTGCGAATCGGCGATCGCACTTCTTAATTCACCGGAGTCGTTTGGTCTTTTTGCAAAAGGAAATCAAGGTATTCTTCTAGTTGTTTTTGTCGCTGTTCTGAGAGATTACGAAATTTACTTAAAATAGCTTCTTCTCTTAAATAGTCACTCAGGAGCATAATCTGTGATGCCCTCACTTCAATGGTGATTGCAGGAACATCAAACCCTTCTAAACTATACCCATCCTCTTGGGACTCTGGCATAGGATAATGTTCAACAATGGTGGCAGTATCGCCTTGTTTTAGCTGATATTGGGGCAAGTCTTCAGTGAGAGCAACTTGGGAAAATAAAGGATGTTGAGTTTTCATTAATTTTCTCCTTTATCGGGAACTAGGGTTACAAATCGGGTTCCATGATTATCGGTATAGAGTCTTCTGGTAAGAAAACCATACTTATGTCGGTATTTTCCATACTAACCTACACCCAAACCTGTATATTTGCGTAGATTGGGGGGTTGGAATCCTAAAACAATATCCTCTTTAACCACGCCCTTGTCTAATAATTCCTCGGTTAAAGAGCAGTCAGTTTGATTGCGCTGAATCCAGATTTTTCCAGAACGAATTTCTAAGTGAATCAGACAATTATAGATTCTCCGCTGCCCATTCCAACCAAAATCAACCAACAGATAGCGATCGTATTTTAGATCGAATACTGTTGTCGATTCAATCACTCCACCCAAGATATTGTCAGCGACATATCCCGTTAATAAATCTTGAACAATTTGACGATATTTATCTAGTTTATCCATTGTAGAATTATCTCCTCTTCTGGTTCATAGATAATTAACTTTAGATCGTATCTTTGAATAGATAATTTCGGCAAATCTCGCCAGAAGAATGAATCATAAACTACCGAAGGAATGGCTAAATAAAGCGTTCGTTCTGGTTCAACCTCCTCTAACACTAAACGGTAATTTAAGAATTGACCTAACGCCAAATGAAAATCTATAGTCGATTCAGTTAACAGTGAGACATAATTGTAGGGGCGAACGGCCGTTCGCCCCTACAGATACCGACGTTATAGATAAATGCTAGTGTCGAATTGACTATAACATCGCTGAGTCGTTCAAAAAACTTTTAATCTCGACGGCAATTTTTTCTCCGCTTCGCTCTGCTCCGATGGTCGGTTACGCTCCCAGATCGATTTCCAGGCGATCGTATTTTCCTAATTCTAACCGTAATGGATCGTGAGTAATTTCCCATTCCTGTTTTTCTAATCCTCGCCTAACAGCATAGTGAAATTTATCCCTTGCCATTTAATCCTCTCTGCTCAATGAATGCGATCGCTTGATGTTGTTGTTCGGGGGGGATTTCTCGGATGTTGGAGATCGCCATTTCTAGGGTGAGCATAATCAGAGTATTTTCAGGAAAGTGGAGTTAACGAGGCTGTCTTTGGCGCTGTTCAATGTCCTCTAGGCTTCCGGTGGGAATGGCCGCAATCAGTTGGCGGGTGTAGTCTTGGGTGGGATGGTTGTAAATCTGCTCGGAGAAGCCAATTTCTTCTACTTTACCGCGATTCATGACCATGATGCGATCGCTCATAAACTTGACCACACTTAAATCATGGGAAATGAAAATATAGGTCAGCTTAAACTCTTCTTGCAGCTCTTTCAATAGGTTCAAAACCTGAGCTTGAACCGATACATCCAACGCAGACACGGACTCATCACAAATAATAAACTTAGGATTGAGAGCCAGAGCGCGGGCAATACAGACCCGTTGGCGCTGTCCTCCAGAAAACTCGTGGGGATAGCGACCCATCCAACTCGGATCGAGACCGACTCTTTCTAAAAGATAACGTACGCGATCGCGCCAGCGAAACGGAGTTTTATCGCGTCGTTCAGTCTTAGATTCTAACTCCTTATGAATCACCAACGGTTCCATCACTGCATCCCCGATGGACATTCTCGGATCTAAAGAACTATAGGGGTCTTGAAACACAATCTGCATCTGTCGGCGAAAATAGCGCAAAGCCTTGACACTCAAGGATTGTAGTTGTTCGCCTTCAAAGGCAATCATGCCACCCATGGAGGGAACCAACTGGAGGAGCGTCCGCGCTAAGGTGGTTTTACCACAGCCTGATTCTCCCACCAATCCTAATGTTTCCCCCGGATACACCTCAAAAGATACTCCATTCACGGCCATGGTGTAGCGCTGGGTTTGTCCCCAAATCCCTTTACTGGGAAAACCCACCTTCAGATCTTTCACCACCATCAGCGGAGATTGTTCATAGAGATTTTCTAGACGCTGTTGGACTTCCTGGGGATGAACTTCAGTAGTTTTTGTTGCCATCACCGTGGAATCTTGTTCCAGAAAATCTGCGACTGTGGGCAAATATTTCAAGTGTAAATCCGGCCGGGGGCGACAGGCTAACAGGCCTTGGGTGTAGGGATGTTGGGGACGGGAAAAAATATCAAGAACGGAGCCAGATTCCACTATTTTTCCTTGATACATGACCACGACGCTATCCGCAATTTCCGCAATCACGCCCAAGTCGTGAGTAATAAAAATCAGGGACATGCCCCTAGCTTTTTGCAAATCGCGCAACAGATTGAGGATGGTCGCTTGCACGGTCACATCTAAGGCTGTGGTGGGTTCATCAGCAATCAGGAGGGTAGGATTGCAAGAAATGGCCATGGCAATCATGACCCTTTGCAGTTGGCCGCCAGAGAGTTCATGGGGATAGCGATCGAGGATGGCTTGTTTTTGACGATTGATCGAAGATTGCTGTTGGCGATCGCTCGTTACTTCCGGAAATTCCTGTGAGATCTGTTGTTGTAAAATTTCATCCTTCGGTAGTAATTGCACCTCTTGCAATAGGGCGATCGCCTGTCGTCTCGCTTCTGAAGGGGAAATTGATTGATGAAATCGTAGCGCTTCAACTAACTGAAATCCAATGGTATATACCGGATTTAAGGAACTCATCGGTTCCTGAAAAATCATCGAGATTTGACTGCCTCGATACTGTTGCATCTGTTTTGGGGAAAGATCGCGTAAATTCAGGCGATCCTGTTCAGGGGGATGAAACCAAATTTCTCCACTGGCTATATTTCCTGGAGGTTGAGGAACCAGATCCATAATGGCTAGGGAAGTCACCGATTTTCCCGAGCCAGATTCTCCCACAATGCCTAGGGTTTGACCTCGTTCCACCGAGAAAGTTATCCGATCAACCGCTTGAATCACTTTCTCATCCGTTTGGAATTGAACAGTGAGGTTACAAACATCTAATACCGAGTCATTCATGGAGATGGGGCTGCAATTAGGGTGATTTTCCAGTAAAGCCGTAAACTTACTGATAAATACGGGCATTTTATCAAAATCCCTAGGGATTAGCTGGGATTAATGGCCCGTTGATTGGCTGCGATCGCTTCTGCATAGCGACCTAATTTTTGCAGAGCGACCCCTTTGTTAATCCAAGCATCCTGAAAATCTGGTTGCAGATCGGTGACTTGGTTCCAACTCTCTAGAGCATCTTCCCATCGATTTAAGGCGGCTAAGACAATACCTCGATGAAACCAGGCTTGTACATCATCAGCTTGCAGTGCCAGGGTTTGGTCAAAACAAGTAAGCGCCTCTTCAAACCGATTGAGTTTGACCCCTAAAACAATGCCTTTATTATGCCAAGTTTCGAGATCTTTTGGATTGAGTTCTATTGCTCTGTCCCAATTGGCGATCGCTTGTTCATAGTCTTCGAGATCAAAGAATACATTACCGCGATTGGCCCAAGCTAGATCGGCATCCGGGTTTAATTCTAGGGCATGGTCATAGGCTAAAATTGCCTCTTGATGTTTGCCCAGGTTCATTAGTGCATTTCCGCGATTAATGGCAGCGCGATAATGATTAGGGTAAAGTTCCAGAGTGCGATCGAAAGCTTCTAAGGCTTTTTGATCCTCTTCATCGAGTAATTGTTTACCGCGATCGAACCAAACTTGAGGATTATCCTCATCTAAAGAAATGGGTGGGTGTAACTGTTCGCCAATCTCTTTCGCCACTTCTCCCAATTGACCACAACCCACTTCCCCTAACCGGATCAGGCGCTGTGCCAATTTTTCATTGGGTTCTGAATTTTGGGTGACCTTCTGGCCAAAGCGTTTTAACCAGGCTATCCATTGATCTTCTGAATACTCCTGTTGTAGGTTTTCCCAGTCTTTGAGAACTTGACTTTTTCCTTGATAAATTCCCTCTAGAAAAGACATAAACCGCATTTCATAGTCGGTATCTGTTGGCCAAGTCGTCGCAGTATCCGCTGAGGAGCTAGAAGAGGAAGACCATAAACCCTTGAACCATTGCCAAAGTTGCTCCAACCAGCGCTGAATTTTTCTGAACATCTCCCCCTCCTCTTGTTTTATTACTGTTCCATTGAAAGTTGATTGGGATCGATACCGAGTTCTCTGAGTTTAGCAAATGGGCGATCGCGCTCTTTCTGCCTCTGATCTTGCTTCTCTATCACCTCCTCTGGGTCTTCAAACAGTTCCCTATTCTGAGTTAGAGAGGATAAGCTTATTTTACTTGAGGATTGTAGAGAGCACAAAACGATACCCCTGATCAAACCGGGGAATCATTCTACAGTTGAACGCTCTTAGTTCATCAATAATATCAGAGAGATCGAAGTCTTTAGAGTTTTGATTCAAAAAGCAAGCCTGTTCTCGCAATTCCTGCTGCAAATGCCTAATAATGGATGCATAAACTAGAGCATCTTGTGGAGTTAAATCGTCAGCTATTTCATCGGATATTGCGTCAGTTAGAATACTTGCATTGAGAGCAACAATTTCTGCAATCTGCAACAAGCGCTCGCGACATTCAATAAAGCGATACCTTTCTTCCTCATTACTTTGTACAATTAAACTCGTATAGAAAGTATGGAGCTTTCGGAAATGTACCATGGGCAAAAATATTGCGGCGCAATTGTGCTGCCCACTGAGGAGAGGTATGGGTTTTGCATTTGACTTCTACAACAAGAGTGAGTTGACCGTTACGGTTCTCGACTGCCAAGTCCCAACCCAAATTAAGTTGAATTCCCATCATAGAGTGATTGAATGAACCAGCGATTTATTTCTTAATTGATATAAGCACCGGCAGGAGAGCTGAAGATCGGGCGATCGCCAGTTCCCTTACCGGTGCTTAGAAAATTATGATTCTAATCTGCTCTATAGCAATGCTGTTTGGGTCTTAACAGGGGTTGAACTTCCGATTACCCATTACCAGCGCTATTTAGAATAATCCCAAGGTCAGAGATTTATCGATGGGTAAAGCCGCTCCAATACCTAACCAGAGAGTAACCAGGGTTCCAAACAAGAAAACCGCAGTCGCGACGGGACGGCGGAAAGGATTTTGGAATTTGTTCACATTTTCGATAAAAGGAACCAGGATTAAGCCTAGGGGAATGGAAGCCATCATCAGAACGCCCAACAGTTTATTGGGAACTGTTCTCAGAATTTGGAATACAGGATAAAAGTACCACTCTGGCAGAATTTCCAGGGGAGTGGCAAAGGGATCGGCAGGTTCGCCAATAAAGGCAGGATCGAGTACCGCTAGGGCAACGATGCAGCCGAGGGTTCCCACAATTACGACTGGGAAAGTATACAACAGGTCATTGGGCCAGGCAGGTTCACCATAGTAATTATGGCCCATGCCTTGGGCAAGTTTTTCCCGGAGTTTGGGATCGGATAAGGCCGGTGGCTTTTGAATGGACATGGTTCAATCAATATAATGAATGGAACAATTATATAGAGGGAGTCGGCAGTGAAGCAGTCGGGATTTATCTCCCTATTCCCTAGCACTACGTGCTTTACAAGGGGCCAGAGATCCCTTGCTTACGAATCATTAAGAAGTGAGCCAACATGAAGACGGCGATCGACCAAGGAAGGACGAAGATGTGTAGGCTATAGAAGCGGGTTAAGGTGGCTTGACCTACACTTTCACCGCCTCGCATTAGTTCAACTACGAGGTCTCCAACCACAGGAACAGCAGCAGGAACGCCACTTACAATTTTAACGGCCCAATATCCGACCTGATCCCAAGGCAGAGAATACCCGGTAACTCCGAAGGTTACGGTGATGACCGCTAGAACAACTCCGGTAACCCAAGTTAGCTCGCGGGGTTTTTTGAAGCCTCCGGTAAGGTACACTCGGAAGATGTGCAGAATCATCATCAGTACCATCATACTGGCAGACCAACGGTGGATGGAGCGGATTAACCATCCAAAGCTGACTTCATTCATGATGTATTGAATGGAGGTGAAGGCTTCAGCTACCGTGGGTTTGTAGTAGAAGGTCATGGCGAATCCAGTCGCAAACTGGATGAGGAAGCACACGAGGGTAATTCCACCGAGACAGTAGAAGATATTAACGTGAGGAGGGACGTATTTACTGGTGATGTCGTCGGAGATGCCTTGGATCTCCAGACGTTCTTGAAACCATTGAAAGGTTTTTGACTCTCTTACCTGCTTGGTAAACATGCGGTTAACGATCCTATGAAAGATTAATGCGCTCTTATAGAAATGTAACATAGCCAAAGTAATGATAAAACAGGTGATGGTAAAGCAAATTTTTGGGGTGGCGTGTTTTTTGGTGTTGTATGTGGCGATCGCCCTTGGGGGTTGGATCTCTCCAGCCTATGCTCTGACACAGGAACAGAAGCTCTACAACGAGGTGTGGCGCATTGTGAATCGGTCTTATTTAGATGAGACCTTTAATCATCAAAATTGGTGGTTTGTGCGCCAGAAAGCCCTGAAAAAGCCGCTCAAGAGTCGCGAAGAGACCTATGTGGCCATTGACCAAATGCTGAAGAGTTTGGGCGATCCTTTTACCCGATTTTTGCCTCCCCAGTCCTATCGCAGCTTGCAGGTGACGACTTCAGGAGAGTTGAGTGGGGTGGGACTGCAGATTGCTTTAGATGCTCAAACCGGTCTGCTGACGGTGATTGCACCGATCGCCGGGTCGCCAGCAGAAACCGCAGGACTTCAACCACGCGATCGCATTATGGCTATTGATGGTATTCCGACTCGCGAGTTAACCATTGAAGAGGCGGCTAACCGGATGCGGGGACCGACTGGAACAGTAGTCACCTTAACCATTGAACGAGACCGCACAGAACAGCACAGGGTGGAGATTACCCGCGATCATATTACGCTCAATCCCGTGATTTCGGATCTGCGATCGCTTGCATCTGACTCTGGCTCCGTTCCGATTGGCTATCTGCGGTTAACCCAATTTAATGCCTATGCCTCCCAAGAACTGAGCCAGGCGATCGCCCGTTTAGAAGAGCAAGGAGCCGCAGCATATATCCTCGATTTACGCAATAATCCAGGCGGATTATTAACCGCTGGCATTGAAATTGCTCGCCAATGGATCGATCAGGGTACGATTGTTTATGTGGTCAACCGTCAAGGGGTTTTGGAGAGCTTTGAGGCTACTGGAGCAGCAGTAACCAACGATCCGCTGGTAGTTTTGGTCAATCATGGAACCGCCAGTGCTAGTGAAATTCTAGCGGGGGCACTCCAGGATAACGATCGCGCTCAATTACTGGGAGAAAGGACGTTTGGTAAGGGATTAATTCAATCCCTATTTGATTTATCGGATGGCTCTGGGCTAGCCGTAACCATTGCCAAGTATGAAACCCCCGATCATCATGATATTAATCAGTTAGGCATTGAACCCGATCAAGTCGTTCCTGCCCAGGCGATCTCCCGTAATCAAATCGCCACCGCTTCTGACTCCCAATATCAAGCTGCGCTAGAAGTGCTAGCTCAACAAACCCAAAGTTAAACTCTAAACTAGAGTTGATCGTGCGTACATCATCTGAAAAGTTTGGGTGCTTATCCATGGATAAACAAACCCTTTTAGACCTTTATCGTGGCGGGCAACGGGATTTTCGGGGTCTTGATTTAGCTGGGATTGATCTCAGTTACACCGATTTAAGTGGCATTGATTTAAGTCAGAGTAATCTGACCCGTGCGAATTTATTTTATGTGAATTTTTCCCATGCTAATCTTAGCCACACTAATCTTTCCTATGCGGATTTAAGTTGCGCTAATTTGTTTTTGGCGTTGCTCAGTGGCTCGAATTTAACGTTAGCCAATCTGAGTAGCGCTTCTTTATTTAATATTAATCTGAGCCATGCGGATTTAAGTGGGGCAAATCTGATTTTTGCTAATTTAGTGCAAGCAGATTTGAATGGAACATGTTTGCTTCAAGCTTCTTTAGCTCAGGCAAATTTAAGTGGGGCAAATTTAAGTGGCGCAGATTTAAGTCGAGCCAATGTGAGTGGGGCTAATCTCATTAAAGCCGATTTAAGTGACACGAACTTAAATCAGACCAATTTAGGGCGTTGTAATGCTGCCTATGCTATTTTTCGGGGTTCAGATTTGAGTGAAACGAATTTAACCGATACCCATTTGGTTCATGCAGAAGGTTTAGAGCAATCCTTGAATGAATCAGAAATCGGCCCCTATCAGTGGCAAGGATTACAGTTTTTTTCCCAAGTTGAATTAGACATTGCTCAAGCCCTACATCAACAAAATGCCTTATTTTATCCCCATGTGCGAACGATTTTAGAGGGAAAACCAGAGTCTCAACCTTATTTTCTGATCATTGATGGCGGTAAATGTGGCATTCTTCAAATTGAAGAACAATCGTGCACTCTCGATCTTAAGCGCGATCGCCTGCTACAGCAATCTGGGATTGTTCTCATTGACTCCTACGTTATCGAGCAATGCCAAAGTAACCCCCAAGAAGTTGTCCAAGACTTTCTTGAGCGTCTCAGAACTCTAGATTAACGGTGAGTCAGATCAGACCCCGATTAGAGTCTCAAGGTTCTATTGTGGTGACCCAAGTTCAGAGGTATGATTGACTCTTCAATCTGCTCTTTAATATGAACTTAACCTATGAAACGCCGTAAATTGTTAGCCTATACCACAACAGGAGCAGCTACTACCTTAGCCCTAGCAGCCTGTAGTGCCCAAACCACCACTTCACAAAACACTAGGACCAGTCCCACCAATAGTGCCCTCCCTAATATCCGCTGGAAAATGGCCACCAGTTGGCCAACCTCCCTCGATACCCTCTATGGGTCAGCGAAAATGGTTGCCGATAAAGTCGAATCCATGACCGATGGGCGATTTGTTATCGAAGTCTTTGCTGGTGGAGAAATTGTCCCTGGACTGCAAGTCTTGGATGCCGTGCAAGCGGGAACCGTTGAATGTGGCCATAGTGCCAGTTATTACTACATCGGTAAAAATCCCGCCCTCGTCTTTGGCACCACCGTTCCCTTTGGCCTCAATGCCCAACAGCAAAATGCTTGGCTCTACTATGGCGGTGGCCAAGAAATGATGAATCAGCTCTATGCCGATTTTAATGTCATTGCCTTTCCTGCCGGCAATAGTGGCGTACAAATGGGTGGCTGGTTTAAGCGTCAGGTGAATACCGTCGCCGACTTAAACGGTTTGAAAATGAGAATCCCTGGATTTGGGGGTAAAGTCCTAGCCAGTTTAGGCGTTAATGTACAGGTATTACCTGGAGGAGAAATCTTCCTCGCTTTAGAGCGAGGGGCTATTGATGCAGCCGAATGGGTTGGCCCCTATGATGATGAAAAATTGGGCTTGAATAAGGCTGCCCAATATTATTATTATCCCGGTTGGTGGGAACCCGGCTCGACCTTTGAGTTACAGGTGAATGTAGACCAGTGGAATCAATTGCCCAAAGAATATCAGGATGTTCTCAGGAGTGCGGCGGCTGATGCCAATATTCATTGTTTAGCTCGCTATGATACACTCAATCCCCAAGCTCTCAAACGGCTTAAAGATGGGGGAACCCAATTACAGCCCTTCAGCCCAGAAATTTTAACCGCTTGTCGCCAAGCAACCCAGGAGTTACTAGCACAACAAGCCAGTGAAGAGCCTTCTTTTAAGGAAATTTATGACTCTTGGAAACAGTTCCAAGCAGATATTTTTAGTTGGCACGCAGTGAGTGAGTTAGGTTACTCGAGTTTTGCCATTGGTCAGTCCTAATGAATAGACTTCTTGCATAAGTCATATCAAGTCCGGTGAATCAGATATACTATGTCATTGCGTTAGCGAAGCTTGCGTGAAGCGCGAATGGAGCGGAGCGGAACAAAGCAATCTCTTTTATCTCGGTAGTCTTGGCGATTGCTTCCTTTCAGTCACAATGACAACTATTCCAACGGACATGATATCAGGCAATAGGAAATAGACATTAGAATCCAGGATTTCTGCATGACTATTTATTGTCTGCTCAATTATGCAAGAGTTCTAATTCTTATACCATTTCTTTCAGAAGTGTTGAATGTTGATATAAAACTTTACATTCAACCAAAGAAAAGTCCCTAGTGAACTAAATCAGGGTTTCTGGA
>NZ_JAGHZN010000073.1:0-18871 GCF_017746735.1 Roseofilum sp. Guam
CCTATGAAGATTTGAATATCGCCGGCCTGGTTAGAAACCATAAACTAGCCAAGTCGATAAGTGATGCAGGATGGTCGCAATTTCGGCGGTGGTTGGAATATTTTGGAGACAAATACGCAAGAGTAACTATTGCAGTTTCTCCCCACTATACCTCTCAGGAATGTTCCAATTGTGGCGAAATTGTCAAAAAGGGACTATCAACTCGTACTCACATTTGTCCACATTGCCGATATGTGGAAGATCGTGATATTAACGCGGCCAAAGTGATTCTGCAACGTGGATTGAAAATACTCTGGGGCACAGAGGAATTTACGCTTCAGGAGAGAAGCCCTCTTGGTGAGTTGGAGCAATCCTGCCCTCTTACGGCATCTCGATGAATGAAGAATCCCCGCGTCTTCAGACCGGGGAGTGTCAAAAGAACAACACCCTACACTATTGATTAGGTGTAGCGGTTGCACTGCTCCCCAGTCGTAACCTTTCCCGGAAATTATGTTAACTCTGCGTCCCAAACAAACCACATCCTTGACTACCCGTGATGGGATTAGACTTGATGCCGATCTTTATCAACCTGAAGGGGATGGCCCCTATCCGGTTCTCCTCATGCGACAACCCTATGGTCGGGAAATTGCCTCCACAGTGGTCTATGCTCACCCCGAATGGTATGCAGCTCATGGCTATATTGTGGTCATTCAAGATGTCAGAGGTCGAGGAACATCTGAAGGAGATTTTCACCTGTTTATCCATGAAGTTGAAGATGGTATCGATACGATTAATTGGGCCGCTCAACTGCCTGGAAGTACTGGAGAGGTGGGGATGTATGGATTTTCCTATCAGGGAATGAGTCAATTGTATGCCGCTTCAGGGAAACCGAAAGCCCTAAAAACCCTTTGTCCGGCGATGATTGCCTATGATTTCTATGCAGATTGGGCCTATGAAGGGGGAGCATTTTGTTTCGCATCTAATTTAGGTTGGGCCTTGCAATTAGCGGCCGAAACAGCACGTTTAAAAAACGATGCGATCGCTCACCAAATTCTCTACAATGCCTCCCGGAATCTTCCCGTCCATGGTCTAGAACCCCGCTTAGACGAAACGTTGCGGAAATATTGCCCCGATGCGTTTTATCATCGGTGGTTAGAACATCCCGAACCGGATGAATATTGGCAAGCTTTATCGCCGAATTTAGAGGCTGTCGATTTACCGATGCTCCATATTGGCGGCTGGTTCGATCCCTATCTACGGGGAACGTTGCGCTGGTATCATGAGTTAGCTGGACGCAGCAGTTATCCCCAACATCTGATTGTTGGCCCCTGGGCCCATCTTCCTTGGGGGCGTAAGGTGGGAGAATTAGATTATGGTGCAGCCGCAGCGAGTCCCATCGATCTGATGCAAGTGAATTGGTTTAATCAGTTTCTCAAGGGTCAAGATACGGGACGCTTAGAAATGCCTCCAATTTCGGTGTTTGAAATGGGAAGTAACCGATGGAGATCCCTGGCTGAATGGCCGAAGAATTCGACTAAATCCTATTATCTCTCCAGTACGGGACTGGCGAATATTAGCGATAAAGAAGGTTTTTTAATTGAAACTGCTCCCCCGAATGAAAGCATGGATCGCTGGGTTCACGACCCCTGGCGACCTTTTCCTGCTCTGGGGGGCCATGTGTATAGTCCTTTTGGAGCGTGCGATCGCTCCCTGCTCGACTGTCGCACCGATACCGTCACCTATACCAGCGAACCGTTAACGGAGGTGATGTGTATCTTAGGAGAGGCGATCGTTGAAGTCTATTGTCAAGCCTCTACACAGAGCTTTGATCTGTCCGCTATCCTCTCAGAAGTGAAACCCGACGGCAGAGTTTATAACTTTACCCAAGGCTATCTCTGTGTCACGGAACCCCAAAACCCCCTAAAACTCTACCTGCAATCGACCTGTATCCAATTACCCATCGGCAGTAGTCTGCGGTTAAGTTTAAGTGGTGCGTGTTTTCCTGCCTATCCTGTGAATCCCGGTACTGGTCAAAGTCCTGGTCAAACCCGTTTAATCGATGCTCAAGTTATCACCTTCTCCCTTCAATCTGGTAGCACTTATCCTTCCCGCATTTGCTTACCTTTAGAATCGAGTTTTTAAAGTTTTCTCCCTCGCCAGCGATCCCCGTAGTCATTGTTACCATATTATCAAAGAAGGTGAGATAAGATAGCTGTGGCTACAGGATAAGCTCGAAAATAACTGCCTCCTTCTATTTCTAGAGGAGGCAGTTATTTTAATTGATTCAATTCCCCGTAAGGGCAGTACTATAGCAGAGAAAGGGAGAGTTAGGATATTTTCTATTGCCTGTTGCCTATTGCCCATTCCCTAGCACAAAACGCTATCATCTTAATTATTAATTAATTCCGGTTTTACCCGTTCCAGGAAAAGGACGACCATGGCGGTAAAAATCCCTTCTAAAATCACGAGGGGAATATGGGCGAATAGTAATGCCCATAAAGAAGCTTGTTCTAAGTTTTGGTCAATATCGGTAGGTAAGGTAAATAAGACCAAACTCAAGAAAATAGTAGCGGATAAAGCAACAGCACTACTCCCTGATAGAAAGCCAAAGAACGGTGTCCAAAATCGATTTTTTAACCCAAAAATGAACCGAGAACGAAAGAGATATCCAGCGAGTAAGGCAGGAATTCCCATTAAGAGGGCATTTACTCCAAGGGTAGAGAGTCCTCCATGTTGAAACATGACAGTTTGAAAAAATAATCCAATCACAATAGCAGGAAAGGCATAATAGCCTAAGATGGCTCCGAGTAATCCATTGAGGACTAAATGGACACTTGCGGGAGGGATCGGAATATGAAGGGAGGAGGAGACAAAAAAAGCAGCAGTGAGTAAGGAGGCTTTGGGAATTTGTTCTTGGGTGCGATCGCTCCGTTCAATCTGTTTCAAAGACCATGCCATGACTCCCCCACTGACCGCGTATCCCACAATGACCACCTGTGGGGGAAGCATACCATCAGGAATGTGCATTCGACTTACTCCGACTACTTCGCGAGAAAAATAACGTGGTTCCGATGAATCCCCAGAGGACTGAGGCAATCATCACCCCCTTCTGGATAGAAGTATAACCTCCTAAACTGGCAGGAGCGATCGCGGTTTGGGAGGCTTCCGGGCTGGAATTTTCGGCTATCAACTCGACGTTTGAGCCGGTTTCAGGGCTGGAAATATGGATAATTTGACCATGACCCGCTTTACGAATTCTCACCGTCCAAGTTCCGGTTTGACCTGGTTCGGGCACAAAAACAAATTCGCCCTGGGCATTGGATATCCCTCGTATCCAAGGGGTTGTGGGATCGTCAGGAGCATAGATGCTCACTTGAGCGTTGTCCATTGGCTCCCCAGAATCGTAGGTGGCTTGCACTTGGATGGCAGAGATTTGATGATGTCGAATAGTTACCCCATGGGCGATCGCTTTTTCACCCAGAACCGATGTTAGACCAAAGGCAAGAGGCAAAAGTAGGGGCAAAAACTTTTTCGCCCCTACTTGTGGTACAAAGTTTTGAGCATTCAACATGGGGAATAAGGGGAAATAGGGAATGAAAACGAGGTTTTACGGTTGACTTGAAGAGTAGCTTAAGGCTGTGTGGGGAGGGTCTGAGATTGATGACAATGACCTTCACCCACATGACCGAGGGAGTTGAGGGCTTCGTCGAAGCGTTTAACCTCTTCAGGAGTCAGTTGCGATCGCCACATGGACTCATCTAACTCAACTGTGTCATTTTGAGCCAATTTCGCTAAAGGTTCAAAGCCTAACGCACCGACATTAATATCATCATCATCAGGGGCAGTGCGATCGCCGAAAATATGATCTAAATGAAATGTCGCTTCTACATCAGCCGACTTTCCATCAGTCACAATACCCTTTCTTTGGTCGCCCACAAATTCACCGCAGGTATAGGAATAGCCTCGATCGACACTCACCTGAAAATTAATCCGGCGATCGTCTTTTTCAGCCACACCATCAAGGAGTAAGGTATGACCTTGGGCTGGCCCTTCAAGAGCAGGAAGCATCTGCCAAGAGAGCGCATTATAAACTCCCACAGGCACATCCTCAAGTTGCCCCACTAAAATCGGTTCTGCATCGTCATCTCCTGCTGCTAAGTCCACCGTCTGGGGAGAATCAAATGCCAAGATCGTTTCCGCTTCAATTTCTCCTTCTTCTTCCGCATTAAAGGGCGGATCGCTCTGATAAGCTTTTACCTGGTCTAAAGTTACATAGACGTGATTAAATTGGATCTGCCAACCATCTTTAGAAGTAAATCCTTGCCGCACAAAATCTTCACCATTGGCACGCAAGTTTAAGCTGCCCGTACTTTCTTGAACATCTGAACTCGGTGGCGTAGGGCTGTTACACCCCATCAAACTACTCGCAACGAGAACAGCAGTCAGCAACACCTGAAAACGTTGATTGACCATATCTTTGTTGACTTGACATCTGTTTCTAGTCAAGCGAATCTTGATGGAGATTACAATGCCCCCTGTGGGGATAAAAAAAGAAGAGAGATGAGGAAGGAAAGAGCTTTCCGGCTTATCAGATCTCGGTTTGAGCAACTCTGTTAAAAAATGATGATCTTTTCGCGATCGGGAAAACTGCCTCAGTTCTGATGCTCAGTTGTACTTTGCACTCCAACAATAGGGAAAACTCTATTTTTAGGTTTTCCTGTTCTCTTAATTATTCCTTATTGTTCGTGGCCAACTTGCTTAACCGGCACTTGAATCACAAACTCTGTTCCTGTTCCCCACTCTGAATTACACTTCAAAGAACCTTGATGTTTTTCCACTACAATAGAATGACTAATTGATAATCCTAAACCGGTTCCTTTTCCCACTGGTTTCGTCGTCACAAAGGGGCTAAAAATCTCCGTTATTTTATCCTCTGGAATCCCTGGCCCATTATCTGCAATCTTAATTTCTACCTTCCCCCCACCAACTGCTTTAGTCGTTAAAGTGATTTCATTGGGATAATCTTTTAAATCCTCATAACTTTTATTCTCATTCTCATTTTGCTCATCCAGCGCATCAATTGCATTCGCTAACAGATTCATAAACACCTGATTTAAAGGGCCCGCATAACAATGAACAATCGGTAACTCTCCATAATACTTATTAATCTGGATTTCCGGTCGTTGATCGTTGGCCTTCAAACGATGTCTCAAAATCATGAGCGTACTTTCTAATCCTTCATGGATATTTAAATCCGTACATGTATTACTATCGGACCGAGAAAAATTTCGCAATGATAAACTAATATTCCGAATCCGTTCAATTCCCGACTCCATAGAACAGAGCATATTTGGCAAATCTTCCATTAAATATTCTAGTTCAATATCCTCTGAATGTTCAGTAATTTCATCCCCTGGATCGGCAAACTGTTTTTGATATAATTTCAAATGTTCAAAAATATCCTCGGTATATTCCATCGCCATACTAATATTACCCGCAATAAATCCAACTGGATTATTGATTTCATGGGCAACGCCAGCCACCAACTCGCCTAAACTCGACATTTTCTCACTTTGAATGAGTTGAATCTGAGCTTCCTGAAGTTGATGAAGAGAGTCTTTTAATTGTGCAGTGCGATCTTCAACCCGTTGTTCAAGTTCTGCCGTTAAATGTTTTAACTGTTCATTTTGAATCTTAAATTGGCGAGTTAAATTTTGTAACTGGAGATGGATATTCATCCGAGCTAAAACTTCATCTTGTTGGAAGGGTTTGGTAATATAGTCTACTGCACCAATTTTCAACCCTTTAACTTTATCAACCGTATCCGATAAAGCCGTCATGAAAATAACGGGAATATCTTGGGTTTGGGAACAAGCTTTAATCTGACGGCAGGTTTCAAACCCATCGATGCCCGGCATCATCACATCCAATAAGATTAAATCGGGGGTAACTTCCTGGAGTTTTTCTAAGGTACTTTCCCCATCTTTGGCTACCAAAACCTTAAATCCAGATTCTTTTAAGAAGCTAAAGAGGACTTTGATATTTGTCGGATTATCATCGACAATTAAGATTAAGTCTTGTTTGGCAGTCTCCATCTCCATAGGTCATTGCTCCAATTTCTTTTGTTAGACTAACTTTAGGAGTTCCCTATCGGCAAGTTTGAAGGTAGAGGGGAGAGTGAGAACTGATGAAGAACCTCTCAAGGGACTCCCAATGGGATCTGTATCATCATTCATCATACTAAGTCTTTGTTCTGATCCAAATATGGGGTATCCTCCATTCATACTTGACAGATTGACCAAGTGCATAAGTTATGATTGAGATTTTAGCGGTCCTCTCTGCTTCTGCATCAGCAGGACTGAGAATTGCTTTACCGTTATTAGTCATTGGTCTATTACACGGTGATTCCCTATGGTCTCGTGTTCCTATTCTATCTTTAATTCCGCCCCAAGTTGTGTTAGGGGTATTGGTCAGTTGGTCATTATTTGAGTTGGTTGCTCCCAAACAACTTTTAGGTCAACGGGTGCAGCAGTTACTTCAGGTGGTATTTAGTCCTTTAGTGGGAACGATCATGGGGATAGCGATCGCCCAAACAACTCTTCAACAACCCACCTGGATGATTTGGCTCGTTGGTGCAGTGGGCGGGATCTTAGCCTTAGTTTTACAACTGGTACAAGCAGGATGGTTTTATCGTCTCCGAGGACTTCCCATATGGGCTATTTTCCTGCAAGATTTGCTCTGTGTGTTTTTGGTCTTGTTTGCCTTTGATGCCCCGGAACAGGGAGGACTGATTGCATTATTGTTGTTATGGTTGGCTGTCCGCAGCTCTAAGGAGTGGTATCGCTGGTATGTGGAACAGTCAAAACCCGGCGATCTCTCCCATCCCCGTCGCCACAAACAGAACCCCGATTAATCTCAGGGTTTTCCAGGTGAGGGTAATGCTATTGGGCGATCGCCAACAAGAATGGTAATTGCTCTAAATCCACATTCCCTCCACTCAGGATCACACCAATTTTCGCGCCAGGAGCTTGAATTTGCCCCTCCAATAACGCAGCCGCGGCTAAGGTTCCAGTCGGTTCAACTACTAGTTTTAACCGTTCCCAAAGAAAGCGCAGGGTGCGGCGAATGCTGTTTTCAGAAACAGTGACCATTTGATCGACATGGCGCAGCACTAGGGGAAATGTATAGTTGCCTAAAGAGGGAGTACGAGCGCCATCGGCAATGGTTTGGGGATTGTTGACGGTTTGCAGGGTTTGGGTATAAAAAGAGCGGGTCGCATCATCTCCTAGGGCCGGTTCTACGCCAACGACGTGACAGTGTGGGGAAAGGGTTTTAGCGGCGATCGCACATCCAGAGAGTAGTCCCCCTCCTCCACAACAAACGAGCAAATAATCGAGATCTCCGACTTCTTCAATTAATTCCTTGGCTGTGGTTCCCTGACCAGCAATAATCTGGGGATGATCATAGGGGGGAATTAGGTTTAGATTCTGTTCTTTAGCTAACTGTAAGGTGAGGGTTTCCCGACGGGTTTGCGTGGGGTCATAAGTCACAATATTTGCTCCGTATCCCTCCGTAGCTGAGAATTTGACCTTGGGAGCATTTTCGGGCATCACCAGGGTTGTGGGAATTTCTAGTAAGGCTCCGGCGAGGGCGATCGCCTGGGCATGATTCCCAGATGAGTAAGCAATAACACCATGCTTGCGTTCGGATTCCGGCAGTTGAGAAAGGGTATAGTAAGCACCACGAAATTTAAATGAGCCAGTTTTTTGTAGATTTTCGCACTTAAAAAAGACTTGTGCTTGAGTAATCTCATTGACCATCCGAGAAGTCATTACAGGAGTCTGGTGAGCCTTGCCTTGGAGACCCTGTGCGGCCCGTTCAATATCTGTATATGTGGGTGAAAGAAGGCGATCGGACATATTGCAGAGTTAAACTCGAAATTATATCACTTTTTGGGGGTTAATTCCAGTCATAACCTTGAACTTCGTCATATTTATTTACGGCATTGTGAATTTTTGTATCAATTCCCGCAAAAATGCATAAAATTGCCCATAAAAAACTGACTAACTTATAGAACCCTCTGAAATTTCTCTCTATGACATGACTTCAAGCGAGGACTTAGATCGCCAACTGCGGCAACTTGTACTCAGGGCCCAAGAATGCCCACAAGGAACACTCGATTATCGCCAGGCCCTAAAGCAACTCATCGGCTTACTCCTTAATTGTGGCCAGCTCTACCGTCCCCATCGGAATGACCTTCCTCCTGAGTATAGACAAGCCTATGCAGAAATTTATGGTGAAGCTCAACAAAATCTCATGCTTTACCTCTGTCAACATATCGATGAGTATAAACCTGAACGAGCGAACGTTTTAGCTTGGGTTAACTTCTTACTCAAACAGCGTTTTTGGTTGGGCGCTATTCAAGAGTTTCGCCGCTCTCATCTCCATGGATCGCAATTTTATCAACGGACGTTAGATGATTTCGAGGAATACGAACCCGACAGTCATGACGATGAGCAAAATCTCTCCACTACAGAAAAAGTCATTAAACAATTAGAGGAGAATCCAGAACATGAATTGAGTAAAATTTATGTTAAACGTCATCCGAAGGCGAATCTGAGGATTTTGATTTTAAGGCGGCTCTATGGTCAGTCTTGGCAAGAGATTTCTGAATCCCTGAGTGTTAGCGTTCCGACTTTATCGAGCTTTTATCGGCGCAAAATGATTCAATTCAAAAAACAGTTGCAGGATTTAACAACCTGATTTTAATTTTGTTCTTGGAGTTTATTGTCATGGTTATTCATTCTTCCCCATTCTTCAATTCTATCAGTCCTAAAATTCCCCTTGGATTTAGCGACCATCAACAAGCTGAAGTGTTTTTGCACTCACAAAAGAATCCTCGAAAGCGCAAGCAAGTCTATTTGAACACCCTATCAGTTTTAGCAGTTAAGTTTCATCTTCAATACTTGGGCTTTGATCCCCATACAGAAGCTTGCGAGAGCTTTGATAGCGTGCTTCAGGCTTGCTTCGATGTGGCGGACTTAGAGTTACCTCATCAAGGTAAAATTGAATGCCGTCCGGTTTTACCAGGTCAGGATTATATGAGGGTTCCTCCAGAAGTCTTTGAGGATCGTCTCGCCTATATTGCTGTAAGATTAAATCGGGAATTAACGGAAGCGGAAATTCTGGGATTTGTGGAGCAAGTAGAAGCAGAAATGATTCCTTTAAGTCAATTACGATCGCCAGAAGAACTGTTTTACTTTTTGCAGCCCGTACCGTTTCCCCGGATTAACCTCAGTGATTGGCTACAGAACTCAATCGCCCAAGGTTGGAAAACCTTGGATGAAATCTTCCCCGTTCAGGAGCCACAATTAGTGCTTAATTTTCGCTCCAGAGATAAACGTCAGGGTGTTAAGCGAGGCAAACTATTTCAACACCAAAACAATCATTTTACACTACTGATGGGGGTTCAACCGAGCGATCAAGAAATGCAGATTTCTGTCGAGCTTTATCCCACAGCAGAACAGAGCTATCTCCCCCGCGATCTGAAAGTGAATATATTGAACGAAACGGGTCGTTCTATTATGGAAGCGATCGCTACCCAGACGAAGAATATTCAAATGGAGTTTAAGGGAGAAACCGGAGAACCCTTTAGTGTCCAAATTTCGTTAGGTCAGATGTGCATGATTGAATCTTTTGTGATTTAATAAACATAGCTTCATGATGCCTAACCTCAGAATCCGCCATGAAAAAATTCGTCGGACTCAAGCTCGAAGGTGACTTAACTGTATCGGGTTGTCGAGTCACCTTGGAAATCGGTCGGGAAGGGGAACCCCGTCAGATCGAACAGGTGGGGAGATTGCCCGAGTGTCCTGACCTGTATTTTGCACTACAGCAGTGGAAAGAGAGTTATGACCAATTGGGTAGAAATTCGCGGCTGGAGCCGGGGAAAATTGTCTATGATGGATCGATTGTAGATAACTTCGAGCGCTGTCGCGATCGCGCTCTTGAGCTGAAGGAACAGTTCCAAATTTGGCTGCGATCGCCCTCGTTTCAAGACCTCGATCGCCGACTGCGGGAAGAATTGCAACGGGACGATGAAATTCGATTTCTGATTCGCACGGAAATTCCCGAATTGCAACAGCTACCTTGGCATTTATGGGATTTAGTCGATCGCTATCGACGAGCGGAAGTCGCCTTAAGTCAAGTGAGCTTTGAACCCTGTCAACAGACCGATTCATCTCCAGAACAGATGAGAGTTCTGGCGATTTTAGGCAATAGTGAAGGTATTGATATTGAGCGCGATCGCCACATCCTAGAAAGCTTGCCCGATGCACAAGTTACATTCTTGGTAGAACCCCAACTGCATCAGATTACTGACCACCTCTGGAGTCAGCCGTGGGATATTATCTTCTTTGCCGGCCATAGTGAAACAGAAGGAGATGCCGGACGCATTTATATCAATTCCCAAGACTCTATCCTCCTGACCGAACTCTGGTATGGCTTGCGTCAAGCCGCGCAACAAGGTCTGCAACTGGTGATTTTTAACTCTTGCGATGGTTTAGGACTAGCACGAGATTTAGAAGATTTAGCCATTCCCTACACGATTGTCATGCGGGAGAAAGTCCCCGATCGCATTGCCCAAGAATTCCTCAAATCATTTTTGCACGCCTTTTCCCACGGCCAATCCTTTCATCTATCGGCACGAGAAGCGCGGGAAAGACTTCAAGCTTGGGAAGACCAATTTCCCTGTGCCAGTTGGTTACCGATCATTTATCAACATCCAACCGCCATTGCTCCCACTTGGCCTCAACCGCAAGAGTTAACACCGATTTCTCCGCCCGTTTCAGCACCAGCGTCAAACCTCTCACGGCGATCGAAACTTAAGACCCTGCTTCTGGTCATACTAGGGATTAGTTTAGGTGCGCCGACGTATGGAATGCTTGCCCCAGAGGTATCCAAGCGAGTCGATCGACAGGGAGCATTTCACTACGACGAGGGAAGAATGACCCAAGCTCTGTTCTTTAATGGTGTGGCGATCGCGATCGCTCCCTGGACTCCCCAGCCTTACTATAATCGCGGCTGGGTCTGTAAACAGAAGCAAGAATTAAATACTATCTGTCTTTTTTGGTACGAAAGAGCCGCCAATAAAGGGCATCCAGATGCTCAGGCAGAAGCTGCCTATCTCAACATTCGCCTAGGAAATCTGGAAAAAGCAATCTACCGGAGCAATCAGTGTATCGAGCGTCCAGTCTACCCGGGTATAGAACTTGCCTGTTGGAAAAATCGCGGATGGGCAAGAATCAAGCAAGAACGGTGGATAGAAGCGAAAGAAGACTTAGAGAAAGCCATTTCGCTCTCGATCACTAAAAAGATTACAGCTCCCCATGCCGCTTGTTTACTAGCTCAAGTCTGGGAAAGGGAAGGCAACCTAGAAAAAGCCCTAGACTATTGGCACAAAACCAAAGAAGACCTGGCTAAGGATGCTGAGGACAAACTCCGTGAACGATCCGAAGAACAAGATAAGTGTTTAGGTGAAGCCATATCTAGACTCAATGATTGACAAATCCTAATCCACCCGAAAGAATTGGAAATTGACCCCTGGTAACCGGTATAGCAGAGTAGGAACAAGTTAGGACTTTCATTCAATCGGAGAAATCTACCTAATATCACCTATTCCCTATTCTCTCTTGCCTATTCCCTCTTGCCTAGCTAACCCATGACCTATTCTGAGATCTTTGCTCAACCTTCTCTACTCGACCTCGCTAAGGAAGGGAATCCCCAGGCAATTAGTTATTGGATGAATAGCTTACTTGCACCGCAAGGGGTTTCCGTGCAAGTGAACCAGTCTCCGGATCGCTGGCTGAATGTTCAGGTTGATTTTCACCATCCGAGACGCAAAGATCAATGTTTAAGCCTCCAGCAGCGTTTAGTGCGATTTGTCTGCTATCGTCTGTGGACGCTCAACTCCGCAGCTATTCACCAGGTGAGAATTATCGCCCGGCAAGCTGGCGATCGCCGCATCCTCTGGAAACAAGCCGTACGAATTGCAACCCCTGCCAGCGAACAAAGCAGTGCCCTCGCTCCAGAGCCAAGCCCCTCTACTTCTGCGCCTTTCAAATTCCGACTGATGCGGACGTTACTCATCAGTCGTTTAACTGCTGTAAGTTTTATTCTTTCCTGCTGGTGGTTTTATTCACAACTGATCAATGCCCATTGGATTCATCAAAATCGATTTGCCATCTCTACACCACTTCCCCTCGATCCCCCTCCTACCCTTGCTCCCACTCCAGAAGCCTCACCCAGTCCAGTTGCTGTCTTCCCCCCAAAACTTGAACCCTCTTTCAAAGTCGTGGATATTCCAGAGCAGTTTCGCGGCAAAATCATTAATAAGGCTGATGCTTTAGCGATGCCAAAAGTTGTGGCTTTAACCTTTGATGATGGTCCTTGGCCAAAGACTACGGAACAAATCTTAGACATTCTCAAAGAATATGAGATTAAAGCGACCTTTTTCTTGGTGGGACAGCATATGAAAAACTATCCCAAAATTGCTAAAAAAGTCGCTGATGCTGGTCATATTCTGGGAAATCATACCGAACATCATTATACCCATACTCTCGATCCACAAACGGCTGCCCAGGAAATCGAGTCCACCAGCAAACTGATTTTTGATCTTACAGGGGTTAAAACTAAGCTGTTTCGACCTCCAGGGGGGAATCTAGAGAGCGGTTTAGCCGATTATGCCGAGTCTAAAGGCTATGGGATTATGATGTGGTCTTCTGACTCGGAGGACTATTATGTGTCTACTCCAGTCTTAATCGATAACGTCTTAAAGAGTGTCACCCCTGGTGGGATTGTGCTCTTTCATGATGGCGGAGGCGATCGCCGCAACACCGTCGAAGCCCTACCCCAAATTATCACCACCCTCAAACAACAAGGTTATCGCTTTGTCACCGTTCCCGAACTGTTAGAAATTGAGGCCAAACAAACCCCATTAAATGAAACCGAAGAAGAGTTAACCCTGAATAATTAACAACTTACCCTAAGCGTGTTTTATGAAAGGATGTAACATTCATTTTCATCAAAATACAATATATATTATCTGTAAATCCAGAACTACGTTTGGTATATGGATATCCTGCCTGCCTGTATTTGAACTTGATAGAAAGATAGATGCATCTGAGCTAGGAGAACAAGTTTTAGAAAATTTACAATATTCCTTGGATCAAATCCCTCACGATCGTCTAAAAGAAACTTCTGAAGAAGTACTAAATCGCCTAGGGTTTAATGACTGGGAACAATTCGATAGAGAAACGGTTTTTATTAGTTTGATTTTAAAGGAAAAACAAATAGAAATTACTCCTTATATTCCAGCCAAAGATGGATATGGCTTTGATCCTGTGATACAGAAAAAATTGAAATGCGATCTGGAAGTCAAAACAATTGGCAAGTTGATTTTTGATGCAAAACTTATTGCCGAACAATTAAATCCCAGAAAAATCAACGATATGTCAACTCTAACTGATGCACTTGATAGGATCGTAAAGTGGCTAGAAATACATAAGCCTGAATTAGCTCATTCTTTTCAGCCTGGACTCAGTTTCGATGAAATTCAGGCAGGAGAAGAAAAAATTGGATTCAAACTTCCCGCAGACATTTATGAACTTTATCAGTGGCGCAATGGAGCAACATTAGATTGTCATTTTTGGGTTTTCCCTTCTATGGTTTTTCTCCCTTTCGATGAAGCCATAGAAAGCAGCATGGGTTGGAATACTATGGTTGCTGAAGATGAAGAGTTATATGTTAATGAAGAATGGTATCTTAATGAAGAGTGGTGCGCTAAAAGTCCACTTTTTATTGTTATTAATGATGATCGAGGCAGTTGTGGTATTCCCTTACAAGCTCCACCTAACTACCCAGAACAACCAGTTGTTGAGTGCGAAGAAGGAGGCATGCCAAGCGTATACTATGATAGCTTAACAGCCATGATGTTAACATTGGTAGAATGCTGTGAAACAGGTGCTTACTATATCGACTCAGGCGGATTTATTATTGAAGATGTATCTAAATCAGCCCCCATTATTCAAAAATACAACTCTCAGTTTTATGAATACGATGAGTTAGGTCGCGTGACGGCATGGGTGGAAACAGTAATCATTGAAGGGGAAAAGAAAGAAATTAGAACCCAATATGACTCCCAATATGACTACAATAGAATTGCTACTGTGCAACGGCGATGCCTAATCTTAGAAATCATAACACTTTTGATCGGTTTAGGGATACCGATCCTAGTGGCTTATTTTGTTTGGGAGAAATTAATCCAGCAGTGGTGGCAGTAAGGTAGGTAAGAGAAGATCATAATTTTATTCAAATCTACAACTTTTTTCTTGTGCATTCTCACTGCTGTAAATTGCAAAAAAACAGTGTGATCTAAGTACAGGACAAAAAACAGAGGGAGTAGAGAAAAGCAGGGAATTAGTGGTCAAGATTGGTGAAAACAGAGCGTAGATAGTCAAATCCCAAGCGAAACAGACTTTTAGCTCTCCGTCGATGGGATTTAAGAGGAATGGGCAGAAGTTCATGTTGCCTAGGTTGCTTTTTAGGCTCTGTTTCACCATTGGAACGCCCCATTAGCCCCCGGGGCATCCCACAACGGATGTCTGATTGCACCCTGTTCCCAGCTTCGCTCTCCGGAGTTCCGAGTCCGGTCTGCGTGGGCAGATAGGGAGTCATACCTAAGTCTGGTAGGCAGGACTTACACCTGCATCAGACCGAGAGTTCAACTTTCCCTTTTGGGGTTAGTTAGTAGCGCTATTTACGGACTAGTTACCGAGATTCACGCTACAACGATCGTACTCCTTCTCCTAATTCATCAAATTAGCGGAGAAAGTCCAGTAGGTTGCCCTGCGCTCTTGTAGCAGAGAAATCGTCGGTTAGGACTCCGATTCAATACTGAAACCTAGCTACCATAACCTATTCCCTAGCGCGCAGCGCTATACTAATGCATCCACAGAAAAGAAAAGTGGGCTGTATTACCAAAGCAAGACCTTAGCCAAAGTATTTAATAATCGCGTCAGCAAACTCCGAACACTTCAGAGGGGGCTTAACCGGAGGCTCCATAAGTCGGGCTAAATCATAGGTCACTTCGCGATTAGAAATCGACTTTTCTATGCCCATTTTAATTAAGTCTGCAGCTTCTTGCCAGCCCATGTATTCTAACATCATGACTCCAGAAAGAATCAATGATCCAGGATTGACCCGATCCAAACCCGCATGTTTGGGAGCAGTGCCATGGGTTGCTTCAAAAATAGCGCAACTATCGCCAATATTGGCCCCTGGCCCCATACCTAAACCCCCAACAATCGCGGCAGCAGCATCCGAGAGATAATCCCCGTTTAGGTTCATAGTGGCGAGGATCGAATATTCTCCAGGACGGGTTTGTAGTTGTTGGAAAATACTATCGGCAATCCGGTCATTGACCATGATTTTCTCTTTCCATTTCCCATTACCGTGACTTTCCCAAATCGCATCCAGAACGGCTTTTACTTCAGCGCAAGCTTCTTCTTTTTTCTCGGCAGTTAAGGCATCATAACCGGGTTCGAGTTTGTGAGCATTGTCTTCTAAACTAATGTCTGGATTTTCTTCTTTATTGCTCAAAATCCAGGATTCGCGCTCAGTTACACATTCCTGGCGAAACTCAGTGGTGGCTAATTCATAACCCCAGTCGCGGAAGGCTCCTTCGGTATATTTCATAATATTGCCTTTATGAACCAAGGTGACCGTTTGTTTCTCTTTGGGTAAGCGAAGGGCGTTTTGAATAGCCCGCTTCACCAGTCGTTGAGTTCCGGTTTTACTGATGGGTTTAATGCCAATACCAGAGTCGAGACGGATTTGTTTTTTCCCATGCTCAGGAGTAGAAGGAATGAGGTCGGTATTGAGGTATTCAATCAGTTTCTTGACAATTTCTGTGCCTTCGCGCCATTCAATACCGAGGTAAATATCTTCGGTATTTTCCCGATAGATAATTACGTCCATTTTCTCTGGCGTTTTGTGGGGCGAGGGAGTTCCGGCGTAGTAACGACAGGGGCGCACGCAAGCATAGAGATCAAAAATTTGCCGCAGAGCAACGTTGAGGGAGCGAATACCGCCACCAATGGGGGTGGTTAAGGGACCTTTGATAGCAACTCCATATTCTTCGATCGCCTTTAGGGTATCTTCAGGTAAATACTGGTACGTTCCATATTGTTCGCAAGCTTCATCACCAGCGTACACCTTAAACCAGGAAATTTTCCGTTTTCCACCATAGGCTGCTTGAACGGCAGCATCAAAGACCTTCTGAGAGGCGGGCCAAAGGTCTACCCCCGTACCGTCTCCACGAATGAAGGGAATGATGGGATGGTCGGGAACAATGGGTTTACCTTCAGCAAAGGTAATTTTTTCGCCGGTTTCAGGAG
Organism: Roseofilum sp. Guam; assembly: GCF_017746735.1. Lineage (NCBI taxonomy): Bacteria > Bacillati > Cyanobacteriota > Cyanophyceae > Desertifilales > Desertifilaceae > Roseofilum > Roseofilum sp. Guam. Next base: position 16,434 of record NZ_JAGHZN010000073.1, read on the forward strand.
GGCTGATTTTTTCGTACATAGGGTAATCCTTGCTGAAATTAAGGGTTTATGCTTACCGATGTTCAGTTAAGCACGTACCAGGCTACCAGATCCTGATTGTTGATTTTTAATTTTTAATTTTTAATTTTTAATTGATTTTGTACGGATGGGAATCGCTACGGGTTGGTCGATCGCCTTGCTCTGATAACTGGATGAGGGATATTGTTCAACGTGGCGAAAAATGGCGATCGGGGCACTGGTGCGACAAGTGAAAAATTCTACGGCAATTTTGCCATCATCCAGCTTACGGATTTTGGGGGATAAGTCTTTGATTTGGCCTTTCCATTGCCATTTGACTTGCTTGGGAGGGGAGTCAATCAAGCGGTGGTAACTCCAATCTCGATTTGCTTTTGCACGGACAAATTCTTGAATTTCTCGGCGCAGTAGGGTAGCAACCATAAAAGAAGGAGCGCTGCGATCGCCTTCAATGGCAGCCATAAAATTATCTAATGCCCCTTGGGGCCGGGGGGGATGCTCTGGATCGCAGCCATCGGCTAGGGCTTCTTCGAGGGTAGCCGTCGCACAATAGTCTTCTGGTACAGCCCAAGTTATTCCCGTGCCACTGTTGGGTTCATTGGGGTCACGATAAATATAGCTAACCCAGCGTAGACCCAGTTTTAAGCGTAGCCCAGGTAATTTGCGTAAAGCAGTGGCAGGATTAACGGCACTAATTAACCAAGGCCCAGAAGGTGATGTGGCGATCGCCTCCTCATCCTCTTCTGCTGGCCCCAAATCAAATAATCCCCCTAGCTCATCGAGAGATTCCGGTTCTGGGAGATCGTCAGATTCATTAAAAGAGAGTGATCGCCGGCAGTTTTCAGACTCTGGAAGCACCAGCAGACTCGTGAGATAGGTACGGATTTTTTGGATAGATGCCAGGGGAATTTTTTGGATACTCATCAGAAAAAAGAGGGTCTAACAAGGGGCCAAAGCCCCTTGCCTTGAGAGCCTTCAACAAGGGATTTAAGGCTAGAGGGTTCTTTCGTTCACAACTCACACAAACCGTTATCCTTCATACTCTGGTTTTTTCAGAGTCTCTGGAATATTAACTTTCGGCAAATCTAAGGGTTCTTCCTGGTCTTTATCAGCCCAAGCATCCTCTTCTATCTCTCGATAGGAGGGTTCATAAGGAGCCTCTGGAATCTCTTCATTATCTACTTCAGGAGGATCGACCCGATAGCTTGGTTCTCGATAGCTGCGATCTTCGTCCCCATCACCTCCCCAGTTATCTTCCTCATAGCTTTGCTCATACCGAGGTTCGGGTTGCTTGAACTGCTGCATGGGAGCCGGTTGCGGTTTTTGCCATTCATCCGCATTCCAATCTTCTTCCATGACTGGCTCCATCTCGGGGATCGGCTTTTGTGTGTGTATGGGAGTACCTGGACCTAATTGCTTTTCGCTGTCAATGATTGGCATAGCATAGGGTTCAGCTCCTTCTCGTTCCCAAGGTGCTTGGGAAATACCCAGCTTCTCTAGTACCCCCACACTTAACTGCACCATCTGCTCTTCTGCACCTTCAAACACAATCAGGCGGTTTGGCCCGCTGCTCACAATTTGATCAATAGTGAGTTCATAGGTACTAACCACCTGTTCAGGAATCAGGGGTAAGCCAATCGAGGCAATAATTAAGGAAGTGACTCGATAATCTTCTGTATCAAAGCGATACCCTCTGACTTTGCCGAGCATTTCCCCAGCTTCGGTAATCACCTCACTACCAATGAGGCTGCTGTAAACTTCTACGTTGACATCTTCAATTACGTCGTCATCATCAACAAGAATCACATCACCGACTTGGCGAATATTGCTCAAGTACATATAGCGGGGAATTCCGGCGAGAACACCTGAGAGCAGATTATCTCGCAAACTTAAGGCAACCACTTCCCGCCGGTCTATATCGACCCACAGTTGGCTGACGACTCCCAAGCGTTTGCCATTATTCCGGGTGATGACTTGGGTTCCAAGAAAGTCAGAGCGTTGGCTGATTTTTTCCGATATCATTATTAGGGGACGAGTCCTCTTCTCTGGCGAAATATTTATTCTTTATTTTGACATACTCCCCGACCTGAAGGTGCGGGGATTCTCCGCTCAAACAGCAATAGCAGTCTGGGACTGTCTGACATCGCCTAACGAATCAGTTGATGCCCCAACTGATTTTATATTTTTAGCCGCATTTAAGTCTCTATCATGCTCCGTTGAACATGAAAGACAAGACCATTGACGATCTTTGAGCTTCAGTTCATTGAGTACATGACCGCATTCAGAACAAGTCTTGGAACTGGGAAACCATCGATCGATATAAACTACACGCTTAGATTTTTTAGCAGCTACCCATTCAAGAATAGAAAGAAATTCAGCCAATGCCAAATCACCGATCTTTCTACCCCAAAGTCGTTGCATTC